>DATIMX010000355.1:0-2925 GCA_035474935.1 Geodermatophilus sp.
AGCTCAAGGCCGTCATCGCCGGCAACGGGCCGTGCAACGACGAGCGGATCGCCCGGCGCCGCGCCGCCCGGGACGGCAACGCCTGGGTGACCGAGGCCGCCACCGCCTACGCCACGAAGCACGCGACCTCGTGAGCACCGACCTCACCGCCGAGGGCGGGCACGGCGCCGTCCCCACCGGGCCGGACGTGCCCATCGCCCCCACGCCGTCGGTCACCCGGCGGGACTGGCCGCTGTACGAGGTGTTCGTCCGGGGCAAGCGCGGCCTCAACCACGTGCACGTCGGCTCGCTGCACGCCCCCGACGACGAGATGGCCGTGCCCGCCGCCCGCGACCTCTACACCCGGCGCAACGAGGGCGTGAGCATCTGGGTGGTCAGGGCCGGCGACATCACCGCCTCCAGCCCCGACGAGAAGGACCCGATGTTCGCCCCCAGCGGCGACAAGGTCTACCGCCACCCGACGTTCTACGAGATCCCCGAGGACGTCCCCCACATGTGAGAGGACCCCCTCCTCCCTCCCCTTCGCGATCTCAGGGTGGGCCCCGGGAGGGGCCACCGCTGGGCACGCACACAACGAGAGGTTCCGCTGGCATGGTGCACGAGGAAACCGTCTACGAGGCCCTGTCCAACGCCCACGACGACGAGGGGCACTGGGCTTTCGGCACCGGCTTCGACGAGCCGCTGGCCGGGGTCGACACCACCGTCCCCGACGGCATCGACCCCGCCGACCTGGGCGCCTACTGCCTGATGCTCGGCGACGACGCCCTGGTCCTCGCGCAGCGGCTGACGCAGTGGATCACCAATGCGCCGGAGCTCGAGGAGGAGGTCGCGATCGGCAACATCGGCCTCGACCTGCTCGGCCAGGCCCGGTTGCTGCTGGCCCGCGCCGGCTCGGTGGGTGTGCTCGGCCGCTCCCGGGAGCTGGCCACCGACACCATCCCCGACGAGGACGCGCTCGCCTACTTCCGCGACGCCGACGAGTTCCGCAACACCCCGCTGGTCGAGGCCGGGAACGGCGACTTCGCCCGGACGATCGTCCGGCTGCTGGTGGCCTCGACCGTGCGGTTGGCGGTCTTCGCGCGGCTCCGCGACTCCCGCGACCCGGTGCTCGCCGCGATCGCGACCAAGGGCGTCAAGGAGCTCACCTACCACCGCGACCACGCCGCCCGCTGGGTGCTGCGCCTCGGCGACGGCACCGAGGAGTCGCACCGCCGCGCCCAGGACGGCGTCGACGCGGTGTGGCCGCTGCTGTCCGACCTGTTCACGGCGACCGACGTCGAGACCCGGCTGGCCGCGGCCGGCGTCGCCGTCGACCCGGCCGACGTCCGCGACGAGGTCCGGGACGTGCTCACCCAGGTGCTCCAGCGCGCCACGCTCGCCGTGCCCGAGTGGCCCGTCGACGCACCACCCCGGGGACGTCTCGGGCAGCACGGGCCGGAGTTGACCGAGCTGCTCGACATCCTGCAGGGGCTGGCCCGGCAGCACCCGGCGGCCACCTGGTGACCGCCGTGACCCTCCAGCAGGCTGCCACCACCGATCCCCGCACCGTGGCCGAGACGGTCACCGACCCCGAGCTGCCGATGCTGACCCTCGCCGACCTCGGCGTGCTGCGCCACGTCCGCACCGAGGACGACGGCACGGTCGTCGTCGAGATCACGCCCACCTACTCCGGTTGCCCGGCGATGGGTGTCATGCGCGCCGACCTGCTGCACGCACTGCACACAGCCGGTTTCCGGGACGTCGAGGTCCGCACGGTGCTCTCCCCGGCGTGGACCAGCGACTGGATCAGCGAGGAGGGCCGCCGCAAGCTCGCCGCCGGCGGCATCGCCCCGCCGGGGACGGCGCCGGTCCGCTCCCCCGGCCCGGTCCCGCTGCAGCTCGGGCCCACCCGCCGAACCGCCGTCTGCCCGCAGTGCAGCTCACCTGACACCGTCGAGCAGAGCGAGTTCAGCGCCACCGCCTGCAAGGCCCTGCGCCGCTGCCGCAGCTGCGGCGAGCCGTTCGAGCACTTCAAGGAGATCTGATGACCGCGCCTGCCGAGGCCCCCGCCCGCCCCCGGCGGCGGCCGCAGTTCCACCCGTTGACGGTCGCCAAGGTCGAGCGGTTGACCGACGACGCGGTCGCGGTCACCTTCGACGTCCCCGCGGAGCTGGCCGAGGACTACCGCTTCAAGCCCGGCCAGGCGCTCACGCTGCGCCGGGTCGACGGTGAGCGGGACGAGCGCCGCTCCTACTCCATCTGCGCGCCGATGGGCGCCGCGCCACGGGTCGGCGTCCGCGAGGTCCCAGGGGGCTTCTTCTCCTCCTACCTCGTGCACGAGGTGAAGTCCGGCGACGTGATCGAGGTGCTCCCGCCGTCGGGCACCTTCACGGCCGACCTGTCGACGCCGGCCGACCACGTCTTCGTCGTCGCCGGCTCCGGCATCACGCCGGCGCTGTCCCTGGCCGCCAGCGTGCTGCGCGACGGCGAGTCCACCGTCACCGTCTTCTACGGCAACCGGCGCACCAACACGGTGATGTTCGCCGACGAGCTCGCCGACCTGAAGGACGCCCACGGCCCCCGCCTGCAGCTGGTGCACGTGCTCTCCCGCGAGCCCCGCGACGCCGAGCTGACCAGCGGCCGGCTCGACGGCGCCCGCCTGCGCGCCCTGGTCGAGAACCTGGTCCAGGCCGAGCGCGTCGACCACTGGTGGCTGTGCGGTCCCCACGGCATGGTCAGCGACGCGCGGGACCTCCTCACCGAGCTCGGCGTGCCGTCCGAGAAGGTGCACCAGGAGCTGTTCTACGTCGACGACGTCCCGCCGCAGCCGGTCCGCGGCGACGACCAGACCGTCACCGGTCCCAGCAGCCAGGTCACCGTGGTCCTCGACGGCCGCTCCACCACGCTGGCCCTCCCCAAGGACGAGACCGTGCTGGACTCCGCCCA
>DATIMX010000356.1:0-7083 GCA_035474935.1 Geodermatophilus sp.
GCCGCCGGGCGGCTGCTGTATTGCGGACAGACCCGTCCGGGCTCAATTCACGATCTGACCCAGGTCCGCCAGGCCGGCCTGGTCGAGCTGCTGGCCCTCACCCCGGGCGTGACCCTGCTCGCCGACGCCGGCTACCAGGCCCTGAGCGCGCAGACCGCCGGCGCGGTCATCACCCCGCGACCAGCGCGGCGGAGGAACCAGATTCCGGTCTTTCCGGCCGTCGCCGCGGTGCACGAGGCCGAACGCCGGGCTCATTCGGCGTAGCGGATCCGCGTCGAGCACGGCATCAGCCACCTGAAGAACTGGCGCGCCCTGTCCCGTCACCTCGGCCGACGCGAGCATCTCGACACCATCCTGCGTGCGATCGCCGGACTCGTCTCCAGTTAGGAACGAGCCCCACGACCTGAACACCACCATGGCCAACCGAGAGCTCTACTGGTCGGCGCCGCCGGGTGATCACACCTGCCTCACCAGGGAACGACCGCCCGCTGCTAACCATGCACGAGGTCGTTAAATGGGCCGCTATGGGCCACTCGCTCTGCGACTGCGTCGCCGACCGGCAGCCCTGTCGCGTAAGGCGAACGGTCAGCGGCGACCTCCTCGACGACCTGGCCATCAGCGACATGCGTCCCGCAGGGGATCCCCCTGCGGTGATCGCCAGGGTGCTGATGCTTGGGCGAGCGGCAGGAGACAGCTGGCCGTAGGCGCGTGATCGGAGCAGGCTGGCGGCGGATCGGATCGGAATGCGCGCCGCACCGGGAGGGATCGCCATGCCGTCCTTCGAGCACCGCGGGCGCCGGCCCGTGGTCGATGACAGCGCATACGTGGCGCCCACCGCCGTCCTTTGCGGTGACGTGCACGTCGGGCCGCAGGCACGGGTCCTGTTCGGCGCCGTGCTCACCGCCGAGAACGGCGCCGTGTCGGTGGGGCGGCGCACCGTGGTGATGGAGGGTGCCCTCGTGCGCGGCCGGGGCGAGCACCCGGCGGTCCTGGCTGACGACGTCCTGGTCGGTCCGCACGCCCACGTCAACGGGGCGACCATCGAGGACGGCTGCTTCATCGCCACCGGCGCCGCGGTCTTCCCCGGCGCGCGGCTGGGATCGGGGGCCGAGGTGCGCGTGCACGGCGTCGTGCAGGTCAACACGGCGCTGCCGGCCGGCACCGTGGTGCCCATCGGTTGGGTGGCGGTCGGCAACCCGGCGCAGGTGCTGCCACCGGACCGGCACGAGGACATCTGGGCGCTGCAGCGGGAGCTGGACTTCCCCGGCACCGTCTACGGCGTCTCCCGGGACGCGTCGGCGACCGAACGGATGACCCGGCAGAGCGAGTGGTTCGGCGCGCACGCCCACGACCGGCTGCTGCGCGAGCACCACCTGCACCTGGCCGAGGACCTGGGAGCGGCCGGCAGCAGTGCTCCGTTCGCCACGCCGGAGGCCGACATCGACCCTCGCCGACCCTGACCCGGGGCGCGGTGCGGCGCCTCGGTCGGCCCGGGACGCTGGCGATCAGCTCGACCGCCGCCCGGCCGGTGCCACGACGCCGTCGATGGGCACGGAAGCGTGGTGAGCACGCCACCGCCTGCACCCGTGCACGCAAGCTCCTGACGCCTGACATCACGATCAGCGGTTGATGAACCGGGAGGACGTCATGGTCACACCGACCACGGCGTCGGCGGCGGAGGCAACGCCGGAGCTCCCTGGCACGCTGGGGATGGTGCGCACGGTCGGCGCCACCCCCCAGGTGGTGTGGCGCTCCTGGTCGGACACCGGAGGGGGCCTGGAGTACCTCTCATCCACGGTGATCACCCTGTCAGTCCGCCGGTTGCCAGCGCCGACCAGCCCCGGAGGATGCTCGATGAGATATCCGCACACCGAACCGGCTACGGCGAGGTTGGAGCGGCCGGGGCAGTCGGCCGCCGGTGTCTCGCAGGGGATCCGTCACCGGACGTCTCAACACGGGAGTTCTGACGTCGCGCGATGAGTCCGCCCTCGCGGCGCAGTCGAACTCATCGAACGAACGCAACCGATGAGGGGTCAGCAGTGACGCAGATGGTTCGAGTGCACAACTTCATGGCCTCCAGCGACGGCTACGGCGCCGGTGAGGGACAGAGCCTGCAGCGCCCGTTCGGCCACGCCGACCCGGCTCAGCTCGGCGCCTGGGCCTTCGCGACGGCCAGCTGGCCCAACCGGAGCGACCCGGGAGGGAGCCGCGGTCTGGACGACTACATGGTCCGAGACTTCCACCGCAACATCGGTGCCGAGATCATGGGCCGGAACAAGTTCGGCCCGCAACGCGGCCCCTGGGCCGACCACGAGTGGCAGGGCTGGTGGGGCCAGCAGCCGCCGTTTCACACGCCGGTCTTCGTCATGACCCACCACGAGCGGCCCTCCTTCCGCCTGTCCGACACGACCTCCCACTTCATCGGCGGCGAGCCGGCCACCGTGCTGCGACGAGCGTTCGAGGCGGCCAAGGGCAAGGACGTCCGGTTGGGCGGGGGCGCCACCACCATCCGCCAGTTCCTCGACGCCGACCTCATCGACACCCTGCACATCGCCGTCGCCCCGGTGCAGCTCGGCGCCGGCTCCCGGCTGTGGAGGTCCCCCGAGGAGCTCCGCGACCGGTACCACCACGACGTCGTGCCCAGTCCCAGCGGCGTCGTCCACCACCTCTTCTGGCGGCGCTGAAGGCGGCCCGTGGGAAGAACCCGTACCGGGCGTCGCGGACGTCTTTCACCAGCACGCTGGGTGGTCATCACAGGGGGACGCCGACCGGTACGCGGCCACGGTCGAGGCGGACAAGGTACGCGGCACCTACATCGAGCCCTCGAAAACTACCGTCGCCGCGTACGCCCGGAGGTGGGCGGAGACCCGTCCGCACCGGCAACCCACGGCCCGGCGGACCGAGATGATGATTCGGCTGCACATCGACGGGACGCGTCTCGGTGGCCTGAGGCTCGCGGACGTGCGTCCGTCCGAGGTCCAGGCTTGGGCCACCGACCGGTCGAGGGTGCTTGCCCCGACCACCCTGCGACAAGCGGTCGGGCTGCTCCGGAGCGTGTACGGGGCCGCGGTCCTCGACCGACTGGTGGCCTCCTCACCCGTCGTCCGCGTCCAGCTTCCCCGACATGAGAGGGAGCGGGTCGTGCCGCTGTCGGTCGAGCAGGTCGCGGCGCTCGCCCGGGCCATGCCGGAGCGCTACCGGGCCGTGGTCCTCGCTCAGGCCGGGCTCGGGCTCCGGATCGGCGAGCTGCTCGCGCTCCGCGTCCAGGACGTCGACTTCCTGCGCCGCACCGTGCGGATCGAGTGGCAGTTCACCCAGGGGTCGAAGGTCGAGCCAAGCGAACCGAAGACGCCCCGGTCGAAGCGGACCGTCCCGCTGCCACGGGTGGTCGCCGACGGACTGGCAGCTCACCTGGCGGCGTCCCCAGCGGCCGAGGACGGAACGATCTTCACCACCGGGAAGGGCACCCCGCTCGGGCACGTCTACTACGGCCACAATCTGATCCGTCGGGCGGTGGACGAGGCGGGGTTACCGAAGGGGACGACGAGCCACGACCTGCGGCACCACTACGCCAGTGTCCTGCTGGCGGCCGGCGAGTCGGTCGTGGCCGTCGCCGAGCGGCTGGGGCACGAGGACGCCTCGCTGGTCCTGAGCACCTACGGGCACCTGATGCCGGACTCGGACGACCGGACGCGGCTCGCCGTCGACGCGGCGTGGGAGGCAGTCGGTGCCTCGTGTGCCCCCGATGTGCCCCAGGACGCCCCCGCGGTGCGCTAGTCGGCCAGCTCGACGACGACCGGCGCGTGGTCGCTGGCACCCTTGCCCTTGCGCTCCTCGCGATCTACCAGCGCATTCGTCACCCTGGCAGCCAGGGCGGGGGAGCCGAGCACGAAGTCGATCCGCATGCCCTCGCGGCGGGGGAAGCGCAGCTGCGTGTAGTCCCAGTAGGTGTAGACGCCCGGGCCGGGGGTGTGCGGCCGGACGACGTCGGCGTACCCGGCGTCGACGATCGCGCGGAACGCGGCGCGCTCCGGCTCGGAGACGTGCGTGGAATGCGCGAAGACCCGCACGTCCCACACGTCGTCGTCCTGCGGGGCGATGTTCCAGTCGCCGACCAGGGCGACCTGCGCGCCGGCGTCCTCGGCCAGCCAGCCGGTGGCCGCGGTCCGCAGCGCCTCGAGCCACTGCAGCTTGTACTGGTAGTGCGGGTCGGTCAGCGTGCGCCCGTTGGGCACGTAGAGGCTCCACACCCGCGCCCCGCCGCAGGTGGCGCCCAGCGCGCGGGCCTCCGGCGCGGGCTCGACGCCTTCCTTCGCCGACCAGGTCGGCATCCCGGGGAAGCCGACCTCGACGTCCTCCAGCCCGACGCGGGACAGCACCGCCACCCCGTTCCACTGCGAGTGGCCGACGTGTGCGACCTGGTAGCCGAGGTCGGTGAAGCGGGACTCGGGGAACTGGTCGTCGCGGCACTTCGTCTCCTGGAGCGCCAGGACGTCGACGTCCGAGCGTTGCAGCCAGGCGACCACGCGGTCGGCGCGGGTGCGGATCGAGTTGACGTTCCAGGTGGCGAGACGCACGGGAACCGACCATACGGAGTGCTCGACGGGCCCGGTCCGGGCTCCGGGCGGCCGCCCGGGGGTGAGCGGGCTCACCGCCGGGGTACACGGCCGGGTGTTCATCCAGGGATGGGGGTCGCAACGGCGCTGCGTCGGCGCGACGGGTGGGAGCATGGGCAGCAGACGGGCTGCCACGGGTCGCCCACGTCGAGACAGTCAGCGAGGAGGACCCGTGAGCGAGCACGACTGGGACGTGACGCGTCCCATCGGGCCGTCGCGGCCCCTGCCCCCACCGCCGGAGAACCCGCGGGGGTCGCGCGCCCCCCGCGGCCGGGGGCTCGCCGCGACGCTGGGCCTGACCGTGCTGAACGCCGTCCTCCCGGGGACGGCGTTCCTCGCGGCCGGCCGGCGCCGGCTCGGCGCACTGGTCCTCGTGATCTTCCTGCTGCTCGTCGGCGGGGCCGCCTGGCTGGCGACCGTGGGTCAGCGGGCCGCCGCGCAGGTCGCCGTCGACGTGAACGCGCTGACCTGGGTGCTCGGCGGGATCGTCGTCCTGGGGCTGCTGTGGGTGGCCGTCGTCGTCGGGGGCTACCGGGCGCTGCTGTCGCCGCGCACCTCCCGGGGCGGGAAGGTGCTGGGCGGCGTCCTGGTGGCCGCGCTGGTGGCCGGCATCGCCTACCCGGTGGTCACGGCCGGCCAGGTGGCGCTGGCCCAGCGCGGGCTGCTCGACGGGCTCTTCGCCACCGACCGCGAGTCGGCCACGGTGGTCGACACCGCCGACCCGTTCGGCGACCAGGAGCGGGTCAACGTGCTGCTGCTCGGGGGGGACGGCGGCGAGGGCCGCGAGGGCGTGCGCACCGACACCGTCATCGTGGCCAGCGTCGACACCGAGACCGGGGACACGGTGCTGTTCAGCCTGCCGCGCAACCTCGAGGACCTGCCCTTCCCGGCCGACAGCCCGCTCGCGGAGGTGTATCCCGACGGGTTCGAGGGGGCCAACGAGTCCGACAGCCTGCTCAACGCCGTCTACCGCACCGGGCCGGCCTGGTACCCCGACATCCTCGGCCCCACCGACGACCCCGGCGCGGACTTCCTCAAGCTCGGCGTCGGCGAGGCGCTGGGCCTGCACATCGACTACTTCGTCCTGGTCAACCTCGACGGCTTCAGCCGGCTGGTCGACGCCCTCGGCGGGATCACCGTGAACGTCAACTACTACGTGCCGATCAACGGGATCTCCGGGCAGGAGCTGCCGGACGACTACATCGAGCCGGGACCGGACCAGCACATGGACGGCTGGACGGCGCTGCAGTTCGCCCGCGGTCGGTACGGGCTGACCGACTACGACCGGATGGACCGCCAGCGCTGCACGATCAACGCGATCATCGCGGCCGCCGACCCGGTGACCCTGCTGGAGCGCTACCAGGAGCTCGCCGCCACCACCCGGGACATCGTGAGCACCGACATCCCCCGGTCGGCCCTCGACGACTTCGTCGACCTGGCGTTCATGGTCAAGGACGCCGAGGTGCGCAGCGTGGTCTTCGACGACACCGTGATCAACCCGGCCTATCCCGACTACGACCGGATCCGCGCGATCGTCGAGGAGGCGCTGGACCCCGCCCCGGCGGCCGACGACGACGCCGCGAACGGCACGCCCACCCCGACCCCGACGCCGACTCCCGGGTCGCCGACCGTGGCGCCGGGCGAACCGGGGAGCGAGCCCGGGGCGGCGACGGACGTGACCGACGCCTGCGCCTACGACCCCGCCCGGGCCGCCGAGGCGCGGGCGGCCGGAGAGCCGCCGAACAAGGCCGACTGAAGGAGGACCCCGTCCTCCCCACCCCCCGCAGGCCCAGGGCGGGTCCCTGGACGGGGCCGCCCCTCCGCCGGTGAGGGCGGCGCAGCCTAGGGTCGAGCGCATGACCTCACCCGCCGGGGACCGCCGCGAGCGCCTCGTCGCCCTGCTCGTGGCCGGCGTGGCCGCCGTCCTGCTGGTGTCGTCGCCGACCTGGTTCGCCAGTGACCGGGCCGGCGTGGGGGTCGCCCAGCTCTTCCTCGGCGTGGTCCTCGCCGCGGTCGCGGCCTTGCTGTACCGGCGTGCGCAGCGCCGCTGACCACCGCACCCGACGCGGGCCCCGCCGCGCCTCGACCGTGGTCGTGGGCGGTCGCATTGCGCCACGACGAGACCGGCAGCACGCTGACCGGACCTGTCGATGACCGAGTGGAGGTCGGCGTGAAGCTGGACAAGCAGGAGCTGCTGCGGGTGCTGCACACGGAGGGCGACAACGAGACCGCCGACAAGGTGGCCGCCCAGCTGCCCGACGAGATCGACACCGAGCGGGACGGCGAGGCGCTCGACGGGCTCGGGCTGGACCGCACGCAGCTGATGGCCAAGCTCGCCGGCGGCGGCTTCGGCGGGACGATCGCCCCCTGACGTCGTCCCGGCGGCTCAGCGGGCGCGCAGCCCGGCGCCCAGCTCGACGGCGTGGTCGAGGAACGGGACGACGACGGCGGGCTCGACCTCGTCCGG
>DATIMX010000357.1:0-4291 GCA_035474935.1 Geodermatophilus sp.
CACGGTGGCCAGCTGGCTGGCGCCGCCGTCGTCCCCGAAGACGTTGTCGCCGGACAGGCTGACCCGCGACAGGTTGCCCACCGACGCCTCGTAGCCGGGAGTGGCGTAGACCGCCTCGCAGACGTCCTGCGGCAACGCGACCTGCGAGGTGGCGATGGCGTTGGTGGAGTCGGTGGTGCTGCCCTGGTCCGGGTAGACCTCGAAGTGGATGTGCGGCCAGCGCCCGTCGTAGCAGGCCGGGAAGACGCTGGTGAAGCGCACCAGACCGTCGGCGTCGGCGACCTGCACGCCGCGCAGGTAGTTCTGGTCCTCGAGACCTGCGGAGTACAGCGAGTAGCCGAACTCGCGGGTGCAGTGCCAGACCTAGACCGCCACCCCCTCGAACGGCACCCCGCCGTTGGCGAGGTCGGAGACGGTCAGCTCCAGGGTCATCGGCACGCCCTCGGCGGTGCCGCTGTACTCCCCGAAGCTGGACCGGATGTCGCTGCGCACGATGCCGCTCTGCTCCAGCACGTCCGGTCCGTTGGAGCCGTCGCCCGGGTAGGGGCCGGCGGTCTCGTCGGGGATCTCGCCCGCCGAGGCCGCGGCGGAGGACGACGAGGCCGACGAGCTCGTCGACCCGCCCGCGCCGCAGGCCGCCAGCCCCACCGACGCCGCACCCAGGCCGAGGACGGCGAGCAGCCGGCGCCGGCTGAGCAGGGTGCCGACGTCGAAGCCGAGCCCCTGGTCGACCAGCTCCTCGTCGGGCCGGGGCAGTGGCCGCCCCTCGTAGATGGGCGTCCGGTCCGGTCGCGGGTGCTGCACGGGTGCTCCAGAGGTCGTCGTCGCTACGGACAGCGACGATATGACTGATCTCCGTGCAGGGACTGGACACCGCCTGGGAGTTCGCTGGGCTCGGTGGGGAGGTGCAGCGTTACGCGGTGCTGGTCCACCGCCCGGCGACGACCGTCGGCCCCGCGCTCGCCCGGGCGTGCTGAGGCCCGAGCAGTTCCAGGGCCCTCGGGACCTCGTCCACCACCACGGCGTCCGCGCCGGCCTCGAGCAGCACGCCGGCCGAGGCCGGCACGGGGCACCACACCATGAGCTGCCGGCCGGCGCCGTGGACGAACGGCAGTGCCTCGGCGACGGTCGCTGGTTCGACCACGTCCGAACCGCGGTCCGCGAGCGATCCCACGTGCAGCCCGAGGACGTCGACGTCCATGTGCGCGCAGGCGGCCACCGCGACGTCCAGGGGGAAGCGGTGCCAGGTGAGCCAGCCCAGCGGCAGCGAGGGCTCCTGGCTGCGCAGCCGGTGCAGCGCCGCCGGGTCGAACGACGTGACCAGGAGCGGTCGGCGACGCGCCTCGGCGGCCACGACGGGCGCGAGCAGGGCCGCGGTGGTGCGCGACGGCGGTCGCAGGCTGTCGTCGATCGCGGGCTTGAGGTCCACGTCCAACCCGACCTCGAGTGGCAGCTGCTCGAGCAGCGCGTGCAGCCGGAGGGTGCCGCGCCGGTCGGCCTGCGCCGCGCTGACGTCGGCCACGCGGGTGCCGTCCGGGTACAGCTCGTCGTGCCCCACCACCAGGACGTCGTCCGCCGTCCGCCGGACGTCGGCCTCCACCCAGGTCGTCCCCAGCGCGGCCGCCGCCGTGAACGACCCCAGGGTGTTCTCCCGGTGGCCGCGGACGACCCCGCAGCCCAGGCCCCGGTGCCCGATGACCGCCGGGCCGGCCCCGAACACCCGGTCCGTCGGGCGCGGGGGCACGGTCTCGTGCCCTCTGCGGGGACTCGGCACCTCGAGGTGCGTCATGAGCGGCGTCCCCTCCGTGTGGGACAGGGCCGAGCAGGCCGTGCCCGCCCATTCCACTGCCGCGGACGAGCCGCGTCGATGGGCAGCGGCGCCGATCCGTCAGCGCCCCCCGGTCAGCGGCGCAGTGCGCGCACCAGCCGGCGGACGCCGATCCAGGTCACGGCCGCCCCGGCCACCCACGGCCCGGCGACGACGACCGGGTCCAGGACGTGGTGCCGGGCGTCGGAGCGCCCGCGCCGGGAGCGCAGCCCGCCGCCGGTGAGCTCGCCGCGCAGTCCGGACGCCGGCACGTCGGGGCGCCCGGAGGCGAACGAGCGCAGGTGGCTCCCCCACGCGTCGATCCGGTCGCCGACGATCAGCAACAGCCAGTGCGCCAGGCGGCCCTCGCTGAACCGCCGGTAGGCGAGCCGGCGCACCGCCCCGGACACCCCCTTCAGCGGCTGCGCGGTGCCGAAGACCGGGGTGACGAAGGCGTGCTCGATCGACCGCTCCCGCGGCTCCTTCTCCGGCTGCCGCTCCGGGAAGTCCCAGTGCGCGCCCGTGGTGTCGGGCGTGTAGTGCAGCCGGGGGTGCGACGGCCGGTCGGCGGGGTCGAGGTCGGCCCCCCAGCCGGGGATCCGGGCCCGCAGCTGCTCACGGGTCTCGCGGGGTGTGCGCTTGTCCCGGACGTAGGCGCTCGGGATGTCGGGGTCGGTCATCGTCGCTCCTCGCTCAGGCCGCGTCGGGCAGGACCAGCGGCTTGATGCAGCCGTCGAGCTTGGCGGAGAACACGTGGTAGGCCTCGGCGATGTGCTCCAGCGGGAAGCGGTGGGTGACCATCGCCCGCGGCGTCAGGTGGCCGTTGCGCACGTGCTCGAACATCCGCGGCCACTGCCGCTTCACCGGTGTCTGGTTCATCCGCAGGGTGAGCCCCTTGTTCAGCGCGTCGCCGAACTTCACCGCGTTGGGGATCGGCCCGTAGGCGCCGACGACGGAGACGGTGCCGCCCTTGCGCACCCCGTCGATCGCCCAGTTCAGCGCCACCGGGGAGCCGCCCTGCAGCTTGAGCTTGGTCCCGGTCACCTGCTGCAGGAGGTTGCCGTCGGCCTCCGCGCCCACCGCCTCGATGACGACGTCGGCGCCGAGGAAGTCGGTCTGCTTCTTCAGCTCGACCACGACGTCGTCGTACTGGTCGTAGTCGAGGGTCTCGGCGTAGGCCATGCTCTGCGCCTTCTCCAGCCGCTCCTGCAGGTGGTCGACGACGATCACCCGGCCGGCGCCCATGAGCCACGAGGACTGGGCGGCGATCAGCCCGACCGGCCCGGCACCGAGGACGACGACCGTGTCGCCCTCGGCGATGTCGCCCAGCTGGGCGCCGAAGTAGCCGGTCGCGGCGGCGTCGGTCAGCAGGACGGCGTCCTCGTCGTGCATCCAGTCGGGGATCCGCACCGGCCCGACGTCGGCGAACGGGACCCGCACGTACTGCGCCTGGCCGCCGTCGTAGCCGCCCGTGGTGTGCGAGTAGCCGTAGATGCCGCCGACCGCCGTGGCGTTCGGGTTCACGTTGTGGCAGTTGGAGTACAGCTCGCGGGCGCAGAACCAGCACGACCCGCACGAGATGTTGAAGGGCACCATCACCCGGTCGCCGACCTGCAGGCTCTGCACCGAGGACCCGACCTGCTCCACGACCCCGATGAACTCGTGGCCGAACGTGTGCCCGATCCGGGTGTCCGGCATGAGGCCGTGGTAGAGGTGCAGGTCCGAGCCGCAGATCGCGGCCAGCGTGACCCGCACGATCGCGTCGTTGGGGTGCTCGATGGCGGGGACGTCCTTCTCCTCGACCCGCACCTTGTAGGGACCCCGGTACACCATGGCCCGCATCGCAGGACCTCCTCGCACTCGCGGGTGACCGAGCGACTGCCACCCGTCCGCCGGGGACGGCTCCCCGGCGTCCCCCGCACCCTGACCGACCCGCCGGCCGGCGGCCAGTCGGGCGCCCGGGCACCGGTTCCCCCGGACGGGTGAGGCCGGCCGGACGGCGCTGGAGAACCCCGGGCACCTGGCCGAGGACAGCTGCATGGTCACCGCACTGCACGAGCGGCTCGTCGCGGCTCTGCCCCAGGGTCGGCACCTGCCCGAGGAGGTCTGGAAGCGGCGTCACCGGGCCGTCCTCCGGGTGGCCGCCGCGCAGGCGGCAGGCCTGGGTGTCATGGCGCTGCTGCTCGGCCGGTCGCCGCTGACCGCCCTGCTGCTCGCGCTCGCGGTCGCCTACCCGCTGGTGTTCACGGTGCTGCCCGGGGCCGGCCGCGGGCTGCGCTCGGCGGCGGCCACGGCGTCCCTGCTCGCCGCCTCGGTGGTCCTGGTCTACCTGATGGAGGGCCTCACCGAGGCGCACTTCCACTTCTTCGTCATGGTCGGGCTCGCGGCGCTGTACCAGAACTGGGTGCCCTTCGGGATGGCGCTGGCCGTCGTCCTCGCCCACCACGGCGTCGTCGGCACCCTGTTCCCGCACTCGGTGTTCGG
>DATIMX010000358.1:0-7668 GCA_035474935.1 Geodermatophilus sp.
TCGGCCACGTCGTCGAGGTCGGCGCGCAGCCGCGCCCCGCCCAGGGGGGACAGCCGGCGCGCGACCTCGGCCAGCCGGCGCACGTACTGTTCGAGGGGTGAGCCGGCAGCGCGCGCGACGGGGACGGAGCCTGGCCACCGCCGCCCTGCTGACCGTCGTCCTGGCCGGGTGCGGCAGCGACGGCTACGAGCCCGCCGGCCCCTTCCGCCCGCAGCCGGAGGGCCCGCCGCCGCAGGTCGGCCCGCCCACGGAGTCCTCGCAGGCGCCCGCCCCGGGCGACCCGGCCGACCCCGAGTCCGAGGAGGAGGCCGGCGACCCCAACGTGGTGGCCTCCGGCCTGACCGTGCCCACCGGGCTGGTGGTGCTGCCCGACGGCAGCGCGGTCGTCGGGGAGCGCGAGACCGGGCGGCTGCTGCAGGTCTTCCCCGACCGCTCCCCCGCCCGTGAGCTGATGACCGTCGGTGGCATCGACACCGCCGGGGACGGCGGACTGCTGGGACTGGCCGTCTCACCGACCTTCACCGAGGACGGGCTCTTCTACGCCTACGTCTCGACGGCCACCGACAACCGGGTGGTCCGCTTCCCCATGGGCGGCACCCCGAACCCCGTGCTCACCGGCATCCCGCGCGGCGAGACGCACAACGGCGGCGGGCTGGTCTTCGCCCCCGACGGCACGCTGTTCGTCGGCACCGGCGACACCGGGAACGCAGGCCTGGCCCAGGACCCCGCCTCGCTGGCCGGCAAGGTGCTGCACGTCGACGTCTTCGGCCGCCCGGTGGGCGCCGGCCCCGTCCACAGCACCGGCCACTCCGACGTGACCGCGCTGTGCCTGGGCGGCGAGCAGGCGCTCTACGCCACCGACGACTCCGCCCAGGGTCCCGACGAGCTCGACGCCGTCCCCGAGGGCAGCGACGCCGGCTGGCCCACGGCGGGCCCGGACAGCACCGACCCGGTCGTGGAGTTCGACCCCGCGGAGGGCGGGCTCGGCGGCTGCGCGGTCGCCGGGCGCACCGTCTTCCTCGGGGCGCTGGACGGCCGGCGCATCCACACGGTGCAGCTCGACAGCAGCGGCGCGGTCACCGAGGAGCCCGGCGAGTTCCTCACCGACCGGTACGGCCGGCTGCGCACCGTCGTCCTCGACGGCGAAGGCGCGCTGTGGATCACCACGTCCAACAAGGACGGCGTCGGCACCCCGGCCCCCGACGACGACCGGGTGCTGCGCGTCTTCCCGCCGGGCGGAGCCCAGGACAGCCCGCTGTGACATCGTCGGCCTGCCGGCCGACGCCGCGGCCACGTGCCGTCCCCCGTCCGGGCTGAGCCGCTGTGTCGTCCCCGGCGGGGACCCTCCGGGCCCAGCACCGGGGACGACCAGGCACTAGTGACCGACCACGCGCTCCTCGAGCATGCGCTTCACGGTCGCGGCGTCGGCCTTGCCGCGGGTGGCCTTCATGACGGCGCCGACCAGTGCACCGAGGGCCTGCACCTTGCCGCCCCGGACCTTGGCGACGACGTCGGGCGCCCCGGCGATCGCGGCCTCCACGGCGGCGACCAGCTCGTCGGACTCCCCCAGCACCGCCAGGCCGCGGGCCTCGACGACCTGCGCCGGGTCACCCTCGCCGGCCAGCACGCCGTCGAGCGCCTGGCGGGCCAGCTGGTCGTTGATCGTGCCCTCGCCCACGAGGCGGGTGAGCTCGGCGACCTGACGCGGGGTGACGGCGAGCTCGGCGAGCTCGACGCCGGCGTCGTTGGCCCGGCGGGCCAGCTCGCCCAGCCACCACTTGCGGGCGTCGGCCGGCGTCGCGCCGGCGGCGACGGTCGCGTCGACCAGGCCGAGGGCCCCGGCGTTGACCAGCCAGGCCATCTCGGTGGCCGACAGACCCCACTCCTCCTGCAGCCGCGCGCGGCGGGCGACCGGCAGCTCCGGCAACTCGGCGGCCAGCTTCTCGACCCACTCGGCGTCCGGCGCAACCGGCACCAGGTCGGGCTCGGGGAAGTACCGGTAGTCGGTCGCCTCCTCCTTGCTCCGGCCCGGCGAGGTGCTGCCGGTGTCCTCGTGGAAGTGCCGGGTCTCCTGCAGCACCCGCCCCCCGGCGTCCAGGACGGCGGCCTGCCGGCGCATCTCGTACCGGACCGCCCGCTCCACGCTGCGCAGCGAGTTGACGTTCTTGGTCTCGGTGCGGGTGCCCCACTCGAGGCTGCCGATCGGCGCCAGCGAGGTGTTCACGTCGCAGCGCAGGCTGCCCTGCTCCATCCGGACGTCGGAGGCGCCGAGGGTCTGGATGATGTCGCGCAGCTCGGTGACGTAGGCGCGGGCGACCTCGGGGGCCTTGGCGCCGACGCCCGGGATGGGCCGGGTGACGATCTCGACGAGCGGGATGCCGGCCCGGTTGAAGTCGACCAGCGAGTGCGAGGCGCCGTGGATGCGGCCGGTGGACCCGCCGACGTGCAGGTTCTTGCCGGTGTCCTCCTCGAGGTGCACCCGCTCGATCTCCACGCGGTAGGTCTCGCCGTCCACCTCGACGTCGAGGTGCCCGGCGGTGCACAGCGGCTCGTCGTACTGGCTGGTCTGGAAGCCCTTGGGGATGTCCGGGTAGAAGTAGTTCTTCCGGGCGAAGCGGCACCACGACGCGATCCGGCAGCCCAGCGCCAGCCCGATACGGATGGTCGCCTCGATGGCGGCAGCGTTGGCCACCGGCAGCGAGCCGGGCAGGCCCAGGCAGACCGGGCAGGTCTGGGTGTTGGGCTCGGCGCCGAAGGTGGTGGCGCAGCCGCAGAACATCTTCGACGCGGTGCCCAGCTCGACGTGGGTCTCCAGGCCGATGACCGGCTCGTAGCGGGTGAGGAGCTCGTCGAAGTCGACGAGGCCCTCCGTGCCGTGGGAGGTCTGGGCCTGCGTGGTGGTCATGAGTGGTCGTTCTCCTTGCCGACGGAGCGGCCGGTCAGCACGGCGCCGACAGCGGTCAGCACGCCCAGGACGAGAAAGACGGCGAAGAAGGCCTCGCCGGTGACGATCCAGCCGACCAGGCCCACCAGGACGACGAACGCGGTGAGGCCCCAGGCGACCTTGAGTGCACCGTTCACGCGTCCTCCTCGCTGGCGCTCGTCGGCCGCGTGAACGTGGTTGCTGTGCTCATGCGTGAGCTCGCACGCTCGCTCACAGGGCAGCCTCCGTCCGGCTCGTGAGCTGGTCGAGGAACCGGGAGCCGCGGGCGGCGTCCAGCGCCGCCTCGACCGCGGCGCCGACCCGGTAGCAGCGGTCGTCGGTCAGCGCCGGCGCCATGACCTGGAAGCCGACCGGCAGCCCCTCGGACAGCCCGCACGGCACCGAGATCGCCGGCAGCCCGGCGAGGCTGGCCGGCAGGGTGCACAGGTCGGCGGCGTACATCGCCAGCGGGTCGTCGACGCGCGCGCCGATCGGCCAGGCGACCGTGGGGCTGGTCGGGCTCACGAGCACGTCGACGTCGTCGAACGCGGCGGTGAAGTCGCGGGTGATCAGCGTGCGGACCTTCTGCGCCTGCCCGTAGTAGGCGTCGTAGTAGCCGGCCGACAGGGCGTAGGTGCCGAGCACGATCCGCCGCTTCACCTCGGGGCCGAAGCCCTGCTCGCGGGTCAGCGACATGACCTCCTCGAGGGAGTGGCTGCCGTCGTCCCCCACCCGCAGGCCGAAGCGCATGCCGTCGAAGCGGGCCAGGTTGGACGACGCCTCGCTCGGCGCGATCAGGTAGTAGGCCGGCAGCGCCAGGTCGAACGCCGGGCAGGACACCTCGCGCACCTCGGCACCCATGCCCGCCAGCAGCTCGACGGTCTCCCGCACCCGGTCCAGGACGCCGGCGTCGTAGCCCTCGGTGTGCCCGTCGCCGCCGAGCTCGCGGACGACGCCCACGCGCAGGCCGGCCAGCTCGCCGCGCGCGCCCTCCTGCGCGGCCTTCACCAGGACGGGCACGGGAGCGTCGATGCTGGTCGAGTCGCAGGTGTCGTGCCCGCCGATCGCCTCGTGCAGGACGGCGGCGTCGAGGACCGTGCGCGCCATCGGGCCGGCTTGGTCGAGGCTGGAGGAGAACGCGATCAGGCCGTAGCGGGAGACCGCGCCGTAGGTGGGCTTGTGCCCGACCAGCCCGGTCATCGCGGCCGGCTGGCGGATCGAGCCGCCGGTGTCGGTGCCCAGCGCCCACGGGGCCAGCCCCCCGGCGACCGCCGCCGAGGACCCGCCCGAGGAGCCACCGGGGATCCGGTCGGGGTCCCACGGGTTGCGGGTCGGGCGGTAGGCGGAGTTCTCGGTGGAGGAGCCCATCGCGAACTCGTCCATGTTGGTCTTGCCGAGCAGCACCGTGCCGGCCGCCTTGAGCCGGGCGGCGACGGTCGCGTCGTAGGGCGGGCGCCAGCCCTCGAGGATCTTCGAGCCGCTGGTCGTGGGCACTCCCTCGGTGACGAAGACGTCCTTGAGCGCCACCGGCAGGCCGGCCAGCGGGCCGAGCTCCGCACCCTCGGCGCGGGCGGCGTCGACCTCGGCGGCGCGGGCCAGCGCGGCGTCGGCGTCGACGTGCAGGTAGGCGCCGAGGACGTCGTCCTGCGCGGCGATCCGGTCGAGGTAGGCCTGCGTCAGCTCCACCGAGCTGGTTCCGCCGGCCGCCAGCCGGCGGCCGAGCTCGGCGGCGTCCAGGGTCGTCAGGTCCGTGTCCATCGGGGTGCTCACTCCTCCTCCCCCAGGATCTGCGGCACGCGGAAGCGGTCGTCCTCGGCTGCCGGGGCCTGCGCGAGGACGACGTCCCGCGGCAGGCACGGGGTGACGACGTCCTCGCGGGTGACGTTGGTCAGCGGCACCGCGTGGGTCATCGGGGGGACGTCGTCGACGTCGGCCTTGCCGACCTCGGCGACCGCGTCGAGCACCGCGGACAGCTGCCCGGCGAAGTGGTCGAGCTCCTCGTCGGTGAGGGCGAGCCGGGCCAGGCGGGCCAGGTGCGCGACATCATCGCGCCCGAGTCCGGGGGTGTCCTCGCGGCCGAGCGCGGCGGGCGCCTGCGACTCGGTCGTCTCCTGCGGGGAGGGGGTGCTCATGCTGGGGCGGGACTCTCCTCGGTCGGCGCTCGACGGGCGCTCGTCACCACGTTCGGAACCCCGCCACTGTACGTGCCGGGCCGTCCGCGCCGGTCGGCCGGAGGCGGCTCCGGGGAGGTCGCTCGACCCGCGGGTGGTCCATGGGGGAAGCTGTCGCCACCCGCGATCGACGGAGATCGGCCCGACCCCCCGAGCACGGAGGAACCGTGTCCTATCTCCTGCGGCTGGTCGTGCCCGACCGCCCCGGCATCCTCGGCGCCGTGGCCACGGCGCTGGGCGAGGCGGGCATCGACATCGTCTCCGTCGACGTGCTGGAGCGCGGCGGTGGCGTCGCGGTCGACGACGTCGTCGTGGACCTGCCCCCCGACCGGCTGCCCGACAGCCTGATCACCGCCGCGCAGTCCGTGCCGGGCGTGCAGGTCGAGTCACTGCGCCCCTTCGCCGGGCCGCTGGACACCCACCGCGAGCTGGAGCTGCTGGAGGAGCTGTCCCGGGCGGCCACGCCCGGCCCACCCACGCTCGCCACCAAGTTGCTGGCCGCCGAGCTGCCGCGGGTGTTCCACAGCAGCTGGGCCGTCGTCCTCTCCGGGGACGGCGACGGTCCGTGCGAGGTGCTGGCCGCCTCCGACGCCGCGCCGTCCTTCGACGGGATGACCGTGCCCTGGCTGCCGCTGTCCAACGCGCGGCTGCTGCCCAGCGAGGACGATTGGCTGCCGGAGCGCTGGCGGGAGATGGCGATCGAGATGATGGCCACCTCGTTCGGCAGTCCGCGGACGGCCGTGGTCATCGGCCGCTCCGGAGGCCCGGCGTTCCGCCGCTCGGAGCTGCTGCGGCTGGTCCACCTCACCGGCATCGCGGCCAGCGTCGTCCACCTGCCCCCGGCCTGAAAGAGGACCCCGCTGCCCCCATCGCTCGCAGGCTCGCGGTGGGCCCCTGCAGCGGGGCCAATGGGGCCGGGGATCAGCCGGCGGGCGGCTCGCTGCCGTCGCCGATCGTCGCGACGGCGCGGGCGGCGTCCGGGCCCTCCTCGAGCAGCACCCGGAAGCCGTCGTCGTCCAGGATCGGCGCCTTGACCTGCACCGCCTTGTCGTACTTGCTGCCCGGGTCGGCCCCGACGACGACGAACCCGGTCTTCTTGCTGACCGAGCCGATGACCTTGCCGCCGCGCTCCTGGATCGCGGCGATCGCCTGGTCGCGGCTGTGGTCGCGCAGCGAGCCGGTGACGACGACGGTGACCCCGGTGAGCGGCCCCGGTCCGGCGTCCTCCCCGTCGTCGGCCATCCGCACCCCGGCGGCTCGCCACTTCTCGACCACCTCGCGGTGCCAGTCGACGGTGAACCAGTCCGTGACCGAGCGGGCGATCGTGGGCCCCACGCCGTCGGCGGCGGCCAGCTCCTCCTCGGACGCCTCGGCGATGCGGTCCAGCGAGCGGAAGTCGCGGGCCAGGGCCTGCGCCGCCGTCGGGCCGACGTGCCGGATGGAGAGCGCGACCAGCACCCGCCACAGCGGCACGTCCTTGCGGGTCTGCAGGTTGGCCAGCAGCTTGCGCCCGTTGGCCGAGAGGGTGCCGTCCTTCTTGGTGAAGAACGCCGTGCGCTCCAGCTTCTCCTCGTCGAGGGAGAAGACGTCGCCCTCGTCCTGCAGCAGCCCGCCCTGCAGCAGCGCGATCCCTGCTTCGTAGCCCAGGTTCTCGATGTCGAAGGCGCCGCGGCCGGCCACGTGGAAGACCCGCTCCCGCAGCTGCGCGGGGCAGGAGCGCGCGTTCGGGCAGCGGATGTCGGCGTCGCCCTCCTTCTCCGGCCGCAGCTCCGTGCCGCACTCGGGGCAGTGCGTCGGCATCACGAACTCGCGCTCGTCGCCGGTGCGCGCGGCGGCGACGGGACCGAGCACCTCGGGGATCACGTCACCGGCCTTGCGGATGACGACGGTGTCGCCGATCAGCACGCCCTTGCGCTTGACCTCGCTGGCGTTGTGCAGCGTGGCCAGCTGCACCGTCGACCCGGCGACCTTCACCGGCTCCATGTAGGCGAACGGCGTCACCCGCCCGGTGCGGCCCACGTTGACCCGGATGTCGAGCAGCTTGGTGGTGGCCTCCTCGGGCGGGTACTTGAAGGCGATCGCCCACCGCGGCGCGCGCGACGTCGAGCCCAGCCGCCGCTGCAGCGCCACCTGGTCGACCTTGACCACCACGCCGTCGATCTCGTGCTCCACCGAGTGCCGCTGCTCGCGGTAGCGCTCGACGTAGGCCCACACGCCCTCGAGGTCGTCGACCACCTGGAAGCGGTCGCTCACCGGCAGGCCCAGCTCGCGCAGCCTCGTGTAGGCCTCCGACTGCCGTTCGGGCGAGAACCCCTCGCGGGCACCGAGGCCGTGCACGACCAGGCGCAGCGGCCGCGAGGCGGTGATCCGCGGGTCCTTCTGGCGCAGCGAGCCCGCGGCCGCGTTGCGCGGGTTGGCGAAGGGCGCCTTGCCCTGCTCGACCATGCCCGCGTTGACGTCGGCGAAGGCGGCCACCGGGAAGTAGATCTCGCCGCGCACCTCGAGCAGCGGTGGGATGTCGTCGCCGGTGAGCTGCTGCGGGACGTCGTCCATCGTGCGCACGTTGGCGGTGAC
>DATIMX010000359.1:0-4257 GCA_035474935.1 Geodermatophilus sp.
CCGCAGTCGACGATCTGGGTGGTGGCGAACCCCGCCAGGGCCGTGACCGCCGCAGCCGGCGGGCGCTCGATCGCCTCGACCACCGTCCACTGCTGCGCGTGCCCTCTGCTCACGCCACGGCCTCCGACTGCGCGGTGTCGCGGTCGAGGGGCGACCGGAGGACCGGGACGGTCCGCCCCGTGGCGATGGTCGTCATCGTCGGTGCACCCCTCTCGTCAGGCCCTGCGCGGCCCCGGGCGTGGCCGCGCTCACGACCGCCGGCCGGCAGTCGAGCGGACGTCCCCGGCCTCGGCACCGCTCGGCACCGGGTCGGACGTACGGCCGGGACGTGCCCCCGCTCCCGCCGTTGCGCAGGACTACCACTCCGGCCCGGCGTCCACCAGTGACACCAGCCCGAGGAGTGGGTGTCGCCGGCGGAACGGCCGACCCCGGTCGCTGAGCGGGTCACGGGCCCCGGGACGTCGCGCGGACCGCCTGGCTCACCGACGGGTCCGCGCCGACGGCAGCGGATCGCCGCCGACCGTGGCCCGGCGGACCTCCGCGGCGGTGGCGAGCGGCCGGCCCGCCTGCTGCACGGCGCGGCAGGCCTCGGCGACCATCTCCGCATTCGTCCTGGTGCAGCCGGGGGGTGCATCCTCCAGCCCGACCCGCAAGTGGCCGCCGCGCGCCATGGCGGCGTCCCAGAGCCCGTCGAGCTCGACGCCGAGACCGGCGATCATCCAGGGCGCCCCGGGATCCGACGCGTCGAGCAGGCGCAGGTAGCTGTCCAACGCCCACTCGGTGGGCGGCAGGCCGAAGGTGAACGCCGTCGAGAACATGAACCGGTAGACCGGGCTCGGCGAGCCGGGGACGGCGGCACGCAGAGCGGCGCCGGTGCGCAGGAAACCCGGCTCGTAGATGGCATAGCTGGGCACCAGGCCGTGCTGGCCGCACAGCTCCAGCCCGATCCGCACGTCCGAGGCCGAATTGGCGTAGAGGAAGCCGTCCTCACCGTCGCGCAGCTCCGCGAAGGTGGCCAGGGTGACCGATCCGGGGTCCACGACGCTCCACTCGATCAAGCCGGCCCGGCCCAACCCCTCGACCACCTCGTAGCGCGCCCGGGCCTCGGCCGGTCCCTGCGACGGGCGCGCGCCCATCGGCACGGTGGGGTAGCAGATGACGTCGCGGCGGCTGCGGATCGCCTCGAAGACCGGTGCGTAGAGGTCGTACGCCTCCCTCGGACGGCCGGAACCCTCGTCGTAGGCGTGCAGGTGGACGATCGCCGCTCCGGCGTCCGCGCAGGCGACCGCCTGCTCGACGATCTCCGCCCGGGTCACCGGGATCCCCGGCTGCCGCTGCCGGGTCCACGGACCGTTCAGCGCCACCTCCAGCCACACCCCCTCGGCCATGGCACCTCCACCGTGTTCGGCCGCCGTCGGGCCATCAGTGTCGGCGGACCGGCCGAGGTCCGCGCGGTCGCCAGGAGCCTCGTCAGGACCCCGCCGCAGCCGCTAGCGCATCGCCGAGCCGGGGCACGCCGTGGGCAGGTCGGGTCAGCCGTGGTGCGCCGCGCGGTGCCGGGCGAGCACATCGAGGCCGAAGTCGGACCCGGGATCGCGCCACACGGAGTGCGCGTGGTTGGCGCCGCGCTGCGTGTTGTCCCACTCGACCAGCAGGTGCGGTCCTTGCAGGCGGTAGTAGTGCGGCTCCCCGGGGGCCGTCGAGCCGGCCCAGGCGACGTGGACGGCGTCGAGCGCGGCCTCGTCGTCGTAGCGACGCACCGGGGACACCTCGTGCGGCACGCGGTCGAGATAGGTCCCCAGGAGTGCCCGCAGCATCCCGCGCTGCTCGGCGTCCAGCTCGGACGCCGGCAGGCCCCGCGGCTCGGCGGTGTACTCGACGGCCGCGTGGTCGGCGTCCTCGTAGCCGGCGGCCTCGTCGATCGCATCGCTCAGGGCCTGCAGCTCGGCCTGCTCATCGGCGTCCGGGAACCGCTCGTCCCGCCAGATGCCGGCGAGCGGGACGACCCGGTCACCCGGGGACACGACGGTGCGGTTGGCGGTGACCAGGTCCGAGGGCGCCTTCGGCAACAGCACGGCACGAGCCGCGAGTTCCGGTGGCAACGAGCGGACCAGGTCCCGCGCGAGGTCCTCGACGCGGGCCAGCGGCCGGTTGACCGCACCGCCGAGCAACGGCGACGTGGCGGGGTCGGCTCCGAGGAAGCACGGCGTCGCCGACACCAGCGCGCCGTCCACGACCAGGTTGTTCAGCGAGACGTGGTGCCCGCCGAACCGCCACCCCCACACCCCGGCGCCGCCCGGTTCGCCGAAGACGCGCAAGTAGTACAGGCCGGGATCGCGGCCGCGCTCCCGGTCGAACCGGGTGACGAAGCCCTCGACCTGGTCGAGCACGTTCTCCAGGCCGATGATCGTCGCCACCGCGACGTACCCGGGCGTGGACAGCCCCGTGGCGACGAGCCGCATCGCCGCCCGCTGCTGGGCCGGCTGCTGTGCGTGGAAGGTCAGGCCGCCGTGGTCGGTGGGGGTGTAGAACCAGCGCCGGCGCTCGGCGTCCGAGGGGTCGTCCCCCGGCGCCGCTCCGAGGGCGATCCGTCGCTGCTCGGCGTCCAGGCCGTCCAACCAGGCGGCCGCCGCCTCGGCCATCCGGTGGGCCACGTCGCGAGCGGGGACGCCGTCGGCCGCCCTCCCAGCAGCAGTCACGGCCGCAATGTAGCCCCGCAACCCGTCGGCCCGCCCCGGCGCGGTGCTGTCCCGTTCCGGCCTGCGGCGTCGGCGTCCCGGCCCTGACGTCGGCCACCTCGTCCCACCGGCGGCTGCCGGTTCTCTCGGAGGTGATCCGTGCCCACTCCCACCGACGATCGACGCGACCTGCTCACCGTCATCGCCTACATGCGTGCGGCTCCCGGCAAGCGGGACGAGCTACGAGCGGCGCAGGAGGCGCTGATCGAGCCCACAAGCAGGGAGAAGGGGTACGTCAACTACGACCTGCACCAGGGCATCGAGGACCCCGACCGGTTCTTCTTCTACGAGAACTGGGACTCCGGCACCGACCTGGACGCCCACCTCGACGCGCCGCACCTCCGCGACTTCGCAGCCCGGATCCCCGAACTGCTCGACGACGGCGGGCTGTCGGTCAATCGCGTGCGCCGCATCGCCTGACCGGCAGCCGGCCGGCGACGAGCCGCCCGCGAGGGGCCGTTCGACGAGGTCGGTGGCGCCCGCGCCGTGGCCGTTCCCGCGGTCGACCCGGGCGGCGAGCGCGGCGCTGGACGGATGGTCGCGCCCGGCCCGACAGGGCACCATCCAGGCGTGGACTTCGTCCAGGCGCAGCAGGTCTTCCTCACTCCCCCCGACCCCGAACGGCCTCCTGCAGGGGTCCCCGACACCCCCGCCCGCAGGCTGCGCGACGCCGCGGAGCCGATCGCGACCATCAGCATCTGGGGTCGGCAGCTCAACGAGCGGCTGTCCGCCCTGGGGCTGAACTTCCTCACCGGCTACGTCTGGGCGCGAGCCGCGCCGATGGGCGAGCCGACGGCTCCGGTGGTCGTCGCAGCCTTCGGTGTCTTCGAGCCGGGGCTCATCACCGGGCTCTACGAGGAGGCGCGCGGCAGGGCCACCCGCGACGACGTGCTCACCGCACGTGAACAGGGGGCGGTGGAGTCGCTGCGCGCGCTGCTCCCGAACGCCGACGTGACGGACGCGGTCGCTGCGCTGCGCCGCGGCACCGACGTCGCCGCGCAGCACCTGGTCGGCCGCCCGCTGTTCGCCGGCCTCGTGTCGCTGCCCTGGCCGGATGACCCCCTCGGCCAGCTCTGGCACGCCGCGACGATGCTGCGCGAGTACCGGGGCGACGTCCACCAGGCCGCCAACGTCGCCGCCGACCTCACCGGCGTGCAGATGAACCTGATGACCGAGTACTGGGTCGGCTGGGCGCACACCGAGTACGCGGGCACCCGCGGTTGGTCGGCGGAGGCGATGGCGGAGGCGGACGCCGACCTCATGCGGCGCGGGCTGGTCGCCGACGGGGCGCTCACCGAGCAAGGGCGGCGGCTGCGCGACGGCATCGAGGAGCAGACCGAGGCCGCACTCGCGCCGGTCCTCGACGCGATCGGCCCCGAGCTGCCCACGCTCACCCGGCAGCTCGACGAGTGGTCGGCGGCGATCGTCACCGGCGGCGCGGCCCCGCCCGACGTCTACAAGCGGATCAGCGGCTGATCCCCGCGCCAGGCTGTGGCGGACCGCGAGCCGGCCGGCGTCC
>DATIMX010000360.1:0-44396 GCA_035474935.1 Geodermatophilus sp.
GTCGATCAGCTCGTCGCGGTCCAGGCCCACCGGGTAGAGGGCCTTGAGGCCGGTCCACAGCTGCTCGAGGTCCCAGTCCTCGGCGTAGCCCATCTCGGTGGCACCGTCGACGTAGGCGCTGATGACGTCGTCGACCATCGACCGGACCTGCACGTGCAGGTCCTGGCCGTCGAGCACCTTGCGCCGCTCGGCGTAGATGACGGTGCGCTGCCGGTTGAGCACCTCGTCGTACTTCAGGACGTCCTTGCGGACCTCGAAGTTCTGCTGCTCGACCTGGGTCTGCGCCGACAGGATCGCCCGGCTGACCATCTTCGACTCGATCGGCTGGTCGTCGGGGACCCGCAGCGTGGTCATCATCGACTCGAGCATCGGGCCGTTGAAGCGCCGCATGAGGTCGTCGCCCAGCGACAGGTAGAACCGCGACTCACCGGGGTCGCCCTGCCGGCCGGAGCGGCCGCGCAGCTGGTTGTCGATGCGCCGGCTCTCGTGCCGCTCGGTGCCCAGCACGTAGAGGCCACCGGCCTCGGTCACCTGCTCGTGCTCGGCCCGGACCTGCTCCTTGGCCTTCTCGACCGCGCTGTCCCAGGCGGCCTCGTACTCCTCGGGCGTCTCCGCCGGCGACAGGCCGCGGGCGCGCAGCTGCTCGTCGGCGATGAACTCCGGGTTGCCGCCGAGCTGGATGTCGGTGCCGCGGCCGGCCATGTTGGTGGCCACGGTGACCGCGCCCAGCCGCCCGGCCTGGGCCACGATGTGCGCCTCACGCGCGTGGTTCTTGGCGTTGAGCACCTCGTGCGGGATGCCGCGGCGCAGCAGCAGCGTGGCGAGGACCTCGGACTTCTCCACGCTCGCCGTGCCGACCAGCACCGGCTGCCCGGCCTCGTGCCGCTCGGCGATGTCGTCGATGACGGCGTCGAACTTCGCCTGCTCCGTCTTGTAGATGACGTCGGAGCGGTCCTCGCGGACCATCGGCCGGTTCGTGGGGATCGGCACGACGCCCAGCCCGTAGGTCTGCGAGAGCTCGGCCGCCTCGGTCTGGGCGGTGCCGGTCATCCCGGAGAGCTTCTCGTAGAGCCGGAAGTAGTTCTGCAGGGTGATCGTGGCGAGCGTCTGGTTCTCGTCCTTGACCTGCACCCGCTCCTTGGCCTCGATGGCCTGGTGCATGCCCTCGTTGTAGCGCCGACCCGAGAGCACGCGGCCGGTGAACTCGTCGACGATGAGCACCTCGCCGTTGCTGACGATGTACTGCTGGTCGCGGTGGTAGAGCTCCTTGGCCTTCAGCGCGTTGTTCAGGAAGCTGATCAGCGGGGTGTTGGCCGCCTCGTAGAGGTTCTCGATGCCGATCTGGTCCTCGACGAACTCCACGCCCTCCTCGGTGATGGCGACCGTGCGCTTGCCCTCCTCCACCTCGTAGTGGACGTCGCGCTGCATGAGCGGGGCCAGCCGCGCGAACTCGCCGTACCAGCGCTGCATCGCCGGATCGCCGGCCGGACCGCTGATGATCAGCGGGGTGCGGGCCTCGTCGATGAGGATCGAGTCGACCTCGTCGACGACGGCGAAGTGGTGCCCGCGCTGCACCAGGTCGGCGTTGCTCCAGGCCATGTTGTCGCGCAGGTAGTCGAAGCCGAACTCGTTGTTCGTGCCGTAGGTGATGTCACAGGCGTACTGCTCCCGGCGGTGCGCCGGGCGCTCGCCGGAGAGGATCACGCCGACCGACAGGCCCAGGAAGCGGTGCACCCGGCCCATCCACTCGGCGTCGCGCTTGGCCAGGTAGTCGTTGACCGTGACCATGTGCACGCCCTCGCCGGCGAGCGCGTTGAGGTACGCGGGCAGGACGCCGGTCAGCGTCTTGCCCTCACCGGTGCGCATCTCGGCGATGTTGCCCAGGTGCAGCGCAGCGCCGCCCATGAGCTGCACCCGGAAGTGCCGCTGGCCCAGGGTGCGGGTGGCGGCCTCGCGGACGACGGCGAAGGCCTCCGGCAGGAGCTGATCGAGGGTCTCCCCCGCCTCCAGGCGCTCCTTAAACTCGTCGGTCTTGGCGCGCAGCTCCGCGTCGGTGAGATCGGCGACGTCGTCCGCCAGCGACTCGACCGCATCGGCGATCTTGGTCAGCCGCCGGAGGGTCTTTCCCTCACCGGCTCGGAGGATCTTGGAGAACACCACCCGTCCAGAGTAGGCGGCGGAGCCGGTCACCCGGAGCTGCCGCCGGCGACCCGCCGACGGCAGCCGGGCCATCAGCGGCGGACCAGTCGCTTCGTCCCCGCGTCGAGCACGATCTCCCGGCTTCCCTCACGGACCCCCTCGAGCACCGCCTCGACCAGCTCCGACCGGTCGTGCCCCTGGGGCAGGCGCGGCGGGTCCCCGGCGAGGGCACGGTCGACCAGCCCGGTGTCGATGTGCGGCGGCTTGACGTCGAGCACGGTGATCGACCGGGGACGCAGCTCCCGGCGCAGCACCCCGGCCCAGGCCGACAGCGCCGCCTTGCTCGCCGAGTACTCGGCCATCTGGAGGGTCGGGGCGTCGGCCACGATCGCCGACAGCAGCACGACCGCGCCGCCGTCCGCCAGGTGCGGCAGCGCAGCGCGGACCAGGCTCATAGGTGCCAGCGTGTTGACGGCGAACAGCTCCTCGGTGACCGCGTCGTCGGCCTCGGCCGCGGGGCCGAACGCCACCACACCCCAGGCGACCACCACGACGTCCAGCCCGCCCAGTGCCTCCGCGGCCGCGGCCACCGCCCGGCGCAGCGCCTCGACGTCGACCGCGCCGGCCGGCACTCCCCCGAGCGACTCGGCCAGCTCGCGCAGCCGTTCCTCGTCCCGCCCGGTCAGCGCCACGCGGCAGCCGGCGCGCGTGAACGCACCCGCCAGCTCCCCGCCCAGCACACCGGTCGCCCCCGCCACCAGCACCCGCGCGCCCTCGAGCTCCACGGGCGCCGGATGCCCCCGTTGTACACGACCTAACCTCGGGTCCGTGGCGTACGACCTCGACGACCTGCCCGACGGCCTGCTCGCCCTCCTCACCGAGCGGCACCTGGCCACGCTGACCACGCTGCGCGCCGACGGCAGCCCGCACGTCGTCCCGGTCGGGGTGACCTACGACGCGGTCACCCGCACCGCCCGGGTCATCACCTCGGGGACGTCGGCCAAGGCGCGGCACGTCCGCGCCGGACGCTCCCGGGTCGCGGTGTGCCAGGTCGACGGCCGCCGCTGGGTCAGCCTCGAGGGGACAGCGGTGGTGCGGGACGACCCGGCCGCGGTGGCCGATGCCGAGCAGCGCTACGCCCGCCGCTACAAGCAGCCGCGGGAGAACCCGGCCCGGGTGGTGCTGGAGATCGCGGTCGACCGCGTCCTGGGCAACGCCTGAGCGCCGCCCCGCTGGCCGGGCCGGGGTCCGCAGACAGGCGGGCGGACGGTCCCTGACCATGGGCTGATGGCCCTCGACCTCATCGCCGTCGACCTGACCACCGAGGTGGTCCGCACCGCGCGGCTGGTGCTGCGCCCGTTCCGCCCGGACGACGTCGACGCGGTGTTCCGCGCCTGCCAGGACCCGGAGCACCGGCGGTGGATGCCGAACCTCCCGGAGCCCTACACGCGGGCCGACGCCGAGGAGTTCGTCACCCGCTCCGCCGCCCGCGGGCGCGCCGAGGGCACCGCGCTGGACGCCGCGGTGGAGGCCGACGGGGAGTTGGTCGGTGCCTGCGGCGTGCGGCACCTGGATGCCGGCCTGCTGGGGCCGGACATCGGCTACTGGACCGCGTCCTGGGGCCGCGGCCGGGGCTACGCCGCCGAGGCCGCCCGAGCGCTCGCCGACTGGTCCTTCCGACACGGCGTGGCGCGGGTGCACCTGTTCACCGACGTGCAGAACGCCGCGTCGCAGGCGGTGGCAGTGCGGGCGGGGTTCGTCCGCGAGGGCGTCGTCCGTTCCTGCCTGGCCTACCAGGACGGCTCGCGCGCGGACGCGGTGCTGTTCGGGCGGGTGCGGGAGGAGTGAGCAGGGCGGGGGTGCGGGCTGGCCGCACCCCCGCCCCGGCGTCAGGTCCCCGCCGCCGCGGGCTCCGCGGCCGAGGTGGACTGCCGGGCGGCGGCGCCGTCGAGCGGCGCGTCGACGAGCCGGATGAGGCCGTAGTCGTAGGCGTGCCGGCGGTACACGACCGTCGGCTGCCCGGTGTCGGCGCACAGGAAGAGGAAGAAGTCGTGGCCGACCAGCTCCATCTCGTGGAGGGCCTGGTCGACGTGCATCGGGGTGGCCGGGTGGTGCTTCTCTCGCACGATCCGGCCGGGGAGGTGCTCATCGAGGTCGGTGACGTGCGGCCCCTCCGCGAGCTCCCGGTCGCGGTCGAGGGACTCGGCGACGCCGGTGTCGGGGGCGCCACCGCCCACCCGCACGCTGGCCGGGGTCCGTCGTCCGTGGTGGACGCGGCGGCGGTCGGCGGCCTTGCGCAACCGGTGGTCGAGCTTGCCGGCGGCCAGGTCCAGCGCCGCGTAGAAGTCCGGCGCGGCGGCCTCGGCGCGGATCACCGGCCCCTTGCCGCGGAGCGTGATCTCCACGCGCTGGCACTTGCCGGACTGGCGTGGGTTCTTCTCGTGGAAGAGCTCCACGTCGATGCGCAGGATCTTGAGTTTCCCGTCGAACCGGTCGAGGCTGCCGACCTTGTCCTCGACGTGCTGTCGGTAGTGTTCGGGGACTTCGACGTTCCGGCCACGGACCACGATCTCCATGAGACCTCCCGGTCGTTCGGGTTGTGATCGAACCCACGCTAGTCCCGGTCGCCGGGTCCCGACAGTCGATCTGCCGGACGCCCGCCGGCGCGCGCCGGGCCCTCCGCCACGGTGCGCCGAGGAGTGGCCGCGACGACCGCGGCCAGCACCGGAGGCCCCTCCCGGCCGGCCGCCGACGCGAGCACCCCGGCCGCCTCGGTGAGCGTCGCGCCGCTGGTCACGACGTCGTCGACGACCACCAGCACCGCGGTCGCGGGCAGCTCGGAGGAGCCGGGGCGCAGCGCGAAGGTGCCGGCCAGGTTGGCCCGCCGCTGCGCCGCCGAGAGGCCCGCGGAGTCGGCGGCCCGCCCGCTACGGCGCAGCAGCCGCGCCTCGGCCGCTGGCACCCCGGCCGCCTGCAGCTCGGTGACCGCACGGGCGGTCAGCTCGCGGACGTGGTCGCGGCCGCGGGCGCGCAGTGCGGCAGCGCTGCTGGGCACCGGGACGAGCCGCACCGGACCCGGACGCACGGGCAGCCCGGCGAGCACGCCGGCGACGGCCAGCGCCAGGGCGGCGCCCAGCGGGCGGGCCAGCTCGGCCCGGCCGCGTTCCTTGAAGGCGTTGACCGCCGGGCGCACCGGCCCGTCGTAGGCGCCGGCGGCCACCGTCGGCGGGAAGCCGGCGGGGAAGCGGCGTGGCTGGGCCAGGTGCGGGACGGCCAGCAGCGCGGTGCACCGCCGGCAGAGGACGGCGCCCGGCACGCCGCACCCGGCGCATTCGCGCGGCAGCAGCAGGTCGGCCAGCGCCGCGAGCACCCCGCCGTCCACTCCCCCAGCCTCGCGCCCCGCACGTCCGGCGCCCAGTCTCGCCGCACATCTGTGGACGGCGCCGTGCGTGGTGACGTGCTGGAACGGCCCCGCGTCAGGGTCCCGTCCCGAGCGTGCGAGGGATGGGGGAGGACGGGGTCCTTCCTCAGCCGGGGTAGAACGGCTCGGTGCCCGGCTGCGGCTGCTCACCGCGGACCAGGGTCACCCACGTGCCCCCGGCGACCTGCCACTCCCAGATGGTGCCGCCGGCGCTGACCAGCGGGGGGCGCCCGGGTGCGGCGGCGACCTCGGTGGCCTGGCTGGGCAGCCCGGCGGTGGGCACCGGTGAGAGGTCCCAGCCGTCGACGCCGACCGTGTAGGGCAGGCTGCGGTCCTCGCCGGCGTCGCCGGCCAGCACCAGCAGGCTGCCGGAGGTCCGCCACGCGACGTCGATGACCTGGCCCAGCGCCGGGGCGACCTCGCGCCAGTCGCGCAGCGCCACCGGGCCGTCGTCCGAGCGCACCACGGTGCCGACGTACAGGCTCTGCCGCTGGCCGCCCTCGACCACGACGGCCGCGCGGACGCCGTCGGGCGACAGCTGCAGCGCGGTGGCCCGGCCGAGGCCCGGCAGCGTGACGGCGTTGACCGCCTGCGGTGGTCCGCCGACGGTCACCCGCACCACCGTCGAGCCGTCGCGGACCAGCCAGAACTCCTGTCGGGCGGGCGCCACCGTCGGCACGGTCAGCGAGCCGCTGGGCAGCACCGGGGTGAGATCGCCGCCGTAGGAGCCGGTGAGCAGCGTCGCCTGGCCGTCCCGCTGGGTCACCCCGACCATCTGGGTCAGCTCGCCGGTGCTGGGGTCGGTGGCCACCGCAGCGCTGGACAGCCCGTAGGCCCCGGCGCCGGCCGGGCCGGGCACCGGCGCGGGGTCGTCCGTCGCCGTCCACAGCGCGCCGTCGACGAGGAAGTGCCCGACCGCGTCGACCGGGGCGGTCTTGGGGTCGAGGGTGGCCCAGGTGTCGACCGTCTGGACCGCCGGCACGCCGTCGAGGCGCAGCGGGTCCCCGTCGACGAGGACCTCCACCGAGCGCACCGAGCTCAGCTGGCCCAGCGTCCAGACCAGCTGGGCCGAGATCCCCGCGAGCCGGGCGGGCGGGGCGTCGGTGACGCCGGTCAGGTCGACGGTGACCGCCTGGGCCGAGACGGCCACCGTGCTGCCCAGCGCGGCGCCCTCGAGCTCGTTGACGACGCCTGCGGCCAGCACCGCCGAGGGCCCCTCGAGCAGCCGCTCGACCAGCACCGTCGGCTGGGCCTCCCCGATGATCAGGTACCGCGGGTCGGGGACGACGCGCTGGGCGGTCGGGTCGAGGAAGTAGAGGTCGCGGCGCTCGTAGAGCCGCTCGAAGTCCGGCTCGAGCATGAGCAGCCCGTCCGGCGGGTCGCTGATGCGCCACTCGCCGTCCACCTGCTCGAGCCGGAACTCGCGGGAGTAGACCTCCTGGCCGCCCACGGTGAACCCGCCGCGCTGGTCGATGGTGCCGACCAGCTCGCCGGTCACCACGACGGTGCCGGCGTCGGTGGTGACGGTGGCGTAGTCGGCACCGAGCAGGGTGATGCCGGCGTCGTCCGACCACGACCCCTGCGGCTCGGGGGCCAGGTGCTCGCGGGCGACGGGGTGTCCGCGCACGGTGCTGGCGGCGGCGTCGAGGAAGCCGCGGACGACCTCCTCGGGCGTGGCACCGGGCTCCGGCGACAGCGGCTCGATGCCGACCGGGGTGTCGGCACGCGGCGGCGCCTGGGTGATCTGCGCCGGGGCCGAGCTCGTCGGCACCGTCGAGCAGCCGCCGAGCAGGGCCAGCAGGACGGCGGCCAGGACGACGCCACGGCGGGTCACCGGACACCCCCGGGACGGCGCAGGACCGCGGGCCGCAGCGGCAGCGGCGAGCTGGTGAGGTCGGTGCCGGCAGCCAGCGGCAGCGTCAGCCGGAACTGCGCGCCGGCACCGGGCTGCCCCCACACCTGCAGCCAGCCACCGTGCAGCCGTGCGTCCTCGAGGCTGATCGACAGCCCCAGCCCGCTGCCGCCGACGGTGCGCACCCGCGAGGGGTCGGCGCGCCAGAAGCGGTCGAACACGTGCTGCGCCTCGGCCGCGGAGAGCCCCACCCCGTGGTCGCGCACGGTGACCGCCGCCGCCGTCCGGTTGGCCGCCCAGGTGATCTCCACCGGCTGGCCGGTGCCGTGCTCGATCGCGTTGCCGACCAGGTTGCGCAGGATGCGCTCCACCCGGCGGGCGTCGACCTCGGCGATGACGTCCTGGGCGGGCCCGGACACCGTCAGCTCGCAGCCGTGCCGCTCGGCCAGCGCCGACATCCCGGCGGCCACCCGGCGCACGAGCGCGCCGAGGTCGGTCGGCTCCCAGTCGAGGACGGCGGCCCCCGCGTCGTAGCGGCTGATCTCCAGCAGGTCGGTGAGCAACGCCTCGAAGCGGTCGAGCTCGGTGTACATCAGTTCCGCCGAGCGCGCCACGTGCGGCGGGAAGTCCGCGCGGGACTCGTAGAGCACGTCGGCGGCCATCTGCACCGTCGTCAGGGGCGTGCGCAGCTCGTGCGAGACGTCGGAGGTGAAGCGCTGCTGCAGCTGGGACAGCGACTCCAGCTGGGTGATCTGCCGCTGCAGGCTGTCGGCCATCGCGTTGAAGCTGGTCGCCAGCCGGGCGAGGTCGTCCTCGCCGCGCACGACCATCCGCTCCTCGAGCTGCCCCTCCGCGAGCCGCTGGGCGATGCCCGCGGCCCGGCGCACCGGGTCGACCACCAGCCGGGTCACGAGCAGGGCGATCCCGACGACGAGGACGGTGAGGGCGACGCCGCTGATGACCACCGTGCTGCGGAACAGCGCGAGGCTCTCGGCCTCCTGGTCGAGCGGGAAGGCGTAGTACAGCTCGATCCGCTCGGCGCTGCCCGCGCCGGTCGGCACGGGGGCACCGACGAGGTAGGTGGGCCGGGCCTGCCCGCTGCCGTCGGGGACCATCGCGTACTGCGCGTACTGGCCGCCGGAGGCGACGTCGGCGCGCAGCTCGGGAGGGATCGCCGGGTAGATGCCGCGCTGGCTGACCGCGGGGGCCCGCTCGGAGTCGCCGGTCCGGTAGACCATCACGACCTCGAAGTCACCGGCCGGACTGCCGCGCTCCTTCAGCTGCTTGACCGTCCGGTCCAGGGTCGCCCGCACGCTCGCGCTGTCACCTGCGGCGATGCCCGCGACCTCGTTCTGCGCGTAGACGACCCCGGTCTGCACCTGGTCGATCGCCGCCAGCTCCTTGACCGACAGCAGCTGGTCCCGGATCTGGCTGAACAGCACCAGGCTCACGATGACCACGACCGTGCCGGCCACCAGCATGGTGATGGTGCCGATCCGGACCTGCAGCGATGAGCGCCAGGCGGCCGCGGCCCGCGCGGCCTGCCGCTGGGACAGCCGGCGCGTCCGGGTGGCCTGCCTGCGCAGCCGGCGGCGCAGCGCGCCGAGGTCGGCCGACAGCGGCCGGCGCGGCTCGTCGGCCGGCGCCGGGCCGACGGTGCCCGGCGACGACGACGCGGGTGACGCGTCGGTCGCCGGAGGCGCGGGCCGCGTGGTGCTCACGGCCGGATCACGGTGCGCATCGGTCCGCTCCCGCGGCTTGCTCCGCTCTTCGCCGACGTGGCAGGTCGCCTCCGCGCTCGCTTGGCTCATCGCTCCCGGAGCTCGCTGCGATGCTCAGGTCCTGTCGGCTCCGGCTCCTCGCTGCGGTGCTCACGGCCAGCTCGCTCACGGCGGGCCGGCCTTGTAGCCGACTCCTCGCACCGTCAGCACGATCTCCGGCTTCTCCGGGTCCCGCTCGATCTTCGCCCGCAGCCGTTGCACGTGGACGTTGACCAGCCGGGTGTCAGCAGCGTGCCGGTAGCCCCACACCTGCTCCAGCAGCAGCTCGCGGGTGAACACCTGGCGCGGCTTGCGGGCCAGCGCGACCAGCAGGTCGAACTCCAGCGGGGTCAGGGCGATGGGCACGCCGTCCCGGGTGACCTGGTGCGCCGGGACGTCGATCTGCACGTCGCCGATGCTCAGGCTCTCGGCCTGCCCCGTCTCGCCGCGCCGCAGCTGCGCGCGCACCCGGGCGACCAGCTCCACCGGCTTGAACGGCTTGGTGACGTAGTCGTCGGCGCCGGCCTCGAGCCCCTGGACGACGTCGAGGGTGTCGCCCTTGGCGGTGAGCATGACGATCGGGACGGTCGACTGCGTGCGGATGTCCTGGCAGATCTGCAGGCCGTTGCGGCCGGGCAGCATCAGGTCCAGCAGCACGATGTCCGGGCGGGTCTGCTGGAACGCGGACACCGCGCGGTTGCCGTCGGAGACGAACGCCGGTTCGTAGCCCTCCCGCCGGAGCACGATGCCGAGCATCTCGGCGAGGGCGGCGTCGTCGTCGACGACCAGGACTCGGCCGCGGGAGGTTCCGTTCTGAGCAGCGCTGGGTGGCACGGCGACCATTCTGCGCTGCCCGGGGACGGAAGCGGCGACACCCGCCCGGAGTGCTCCGGACGGGTGTCCCCACGTACCCCGTTCGCGTGGCCCCGCCCCAGGTCCCCCTGCAGGGCCGTGCCGCGAGCCAGGCGACGCACTGGAACGGGCCCCCTTCCAGGGTCCCGCCCTGAGCCTGCGAAGGGTGGGGAGGAAGGGGGTCCTTCCTCAGTAGCGGTAGTGGTCGCTCTTGTACGGGCCCTCGACGGGGACGCCGATGTAGTCGGCCTGGACCTTGGTCAGCTCGGTGAGCTTCACGCCGAGGGCACCGAGGTGCAGCCGGGCCACGTGCTCGTCGAGCTTCTTCGGCAGGACCGTCACCGAGGGCTCCTGGCCCTCGTAGGCGGCCCGGTTGGTCCACAGCTCGATCTGCGCGAGCACCTGGTTGGAGAACGAGTTGCTCATCACGAAGCTGGGGTGGCCGGTGGCGTTGCCCAGGTTCAGCAGCCGGCCCTCGGAGAGCACGATGATCGTGTGGCCGTCGGCGAAGCGCCACTCGTCGACCTGCGGCTTGATGTTCGTCCTCGTGATGCCCGGGGTGCGGGCCAGGCCGGCCATGTCGATCTCGTTGTCGAAGTGCCCGATGTTGCCGACGATCACCTGGTGCTTGGTGCGGCCGAGCTGCTCGGCGGTGATGACGTCGCGGTTGCCGGTGGCCGTGATGATGATGTCGGCCTGGTCGATCACGTCGTCGAGCGTGGTGACCTGGTAGCCCTCCATCGCCGCCTGCAGGGCGTTGATCGGGTCGATCTCGGTGACGACCACCCGGGCGCCCTGGCCGCGCAGCGCCTCGGCGCAGCCCTTGCCCACGTCGCCGTAGCCGCAGACCACGGCGACCTTGCCGCCGATCATCACGTCGGTGGCGCGGTTGAGGCCGTCGACCAGCGAGTGCCGGCAGCCGTAGAGGTTGTCGAACTTGCTCTTGGTCACCGAGTCGTTGACGTTGATCGCCGGGAACAGCAGCCGGCCGTCGCGGGCGAGCTCGTAGAGCCGCATGACGCCGGTGGTGGTCTCCTCGGTGACGCCGCGGATGCCCTGGCCGATGCGGGTCCAGTAGCCGGCGTCGGCGGCCAGCGTGCCGCGCAGCGCCTCCAGGATGACGCCGTACTCCTCGGAGTCGGCCTCGGTGGTGTCCGGGACGCTGCCGTCGGCCTCGAAACGGGTGCCCAGGTGCACCAGCAGCGTGGCGTCGCCGCCGTCGTCGAGCAGCATGTTCGGCCCGACGACGGCGCCGCTCTCGTCGCGGAACTCGAACAGGCGCTGGGTGCACCACCAGTACTCCTCCAGCGTCTCGCCCTTCCAGGCGAACACCGGGACGCCGGTGGGCTGCTCGGGGGTGCCGTCGCCGACGACGATCGCCGCGGCGGCGTGGTCCTGGGTGGAGAAGATGTTGCAGCTGACCCAGCGGACGTCGGCGCCGAGCGCCTCCAGCGTCTCGATGAGGACGGCGGTCTGCACCGTCATGTGCAGGGAGCCGGCGATGCGGGCGCCGGCCAGCGGCTGCTCGTCGCCGTACTCGGTGCGCAGCGCCATCAGGCCGGGCATCTCGTGCTCGGCGAGCTGGATCTCCTTGCGGCCGAAGCCGGCCAGGGAGAGGTCGGCGACCTTGAAGTCGCCTTCGGTCAGTACACGGGTGGCGGTCGTGGCGGTCATGTCGCTCCAGGGATCGCCCGGCCACGCTCGGCCGGGTCTCGCGTCGGTCGCTGTCGGAGCAGCCTCGCGGGTGCTGCCGGCGAGCGCCGGCGGGGAGGCTGCGTGAGCGAGCGTGCCGAGGCCTCGGCGGGGCTCGTGCCGTCGTCCACGATACGCGGGCGAGGGGCTCCCTACTCGCAACCGACTCCGTCGCCGTCCCCGTCGAAGGCGTCGCTCCAGCCCGGCTCGCCGCGCCGGATCGGGGCCGCGCCCGCCGCGCGGACGGCGCCGCAGTCGGCGTAGACGGTCCCGGTCGGTGCCGGCGCCGCCCGGGTGCCGACGTCCGGCGGGACGCCGGGCAGCGGCTCGTCCGGGCAGCCGGCGAGCACCGTGGCGGCGGCGTTGCGCTCGGCGCGGGTGACCCACAGCCCGTAGCCGGCCTTCACCGCGACCTGCCGCGCGACGTAGGCGCACCGGTAGGAGGTGTTCGGCGGCAGCCAGGTCGCGGCGTCGCCGTCCCCCTTCTGCTGGTTGAGCGGCCCGTCGACGGCGAGCAGGTTGAGCTGGTCGTTGGCGAAGGCGGTGCGCCGGTCGGCGTCCCACCTCTGCGCGCCCTTCTGCCAGGCGTCCGAGAGCGCGACGACGTGGTCGATCTGCACGTCGTCGCTGGTGTCCTCGCCGCGGCGGAACTCGATGGTGCGCCCGGAGTAGGGGTCGTCGAGGGTGCCGGAGACGACGACGCAGTCGCTGCCCGGCCGGAACCGCTCGCCGGTCAGGTCGCGGGCCAGCACGTCGTTGCGGGTGTCGCAGCCGTTGTGGTCGGTGTCCGCCCAGCCGTCGCCGAACTCCTCGCGCTCGTAGCCGGTGCGCGGCGCCCGGCCGCGCACCGCCACCTCGCCGAGGGCGGCCAGGGCGGAGTCCGGCGGCGCGGTGGCGATCGCCTCCTCGGCGGCCGCGTCGTCCAGGACTCCGGTCGGTGGGCCGCCGGAGGCCTCCCCGATCCCGCCCAGCACGTCGCAGCCCGGGAGGCCGCCCAGCAGGACCAGCAGGGCGCTGCCGGTGAGCACGCCGCGGCGGAGCCGGGACGGGACGACGGGAGAGCAGGGGGGCACGGGCTCCTCCGACGCGGGACGGGCGGGTTCGACGCTAGGCGCCTCGGCGTCCCACGACGACGGTGACACGCACGGTTGGGCCGCCGGCGGCGGTGCCGGCGTTCGAGCCCCCGGGCGACGACCTGCTCGTCGTTCGACGTGTGGGCCTCGTGGGCGACGCGGGCTCCGGTGCGCTCAGGGTGTTCCTCCCAGGCGCTGTCTGCGCCTGACCCACCGGCGTCTCGACGGCCACGGCGAGGAGCCCGGCGCCCACCCCGGGCGGCTCGTACACCAACTCGGGAGCGGGGCGCCTGCCGGGACGCCGACCACGGGACCCCGTGGGGCCGGCGCCGGAGTTCCTCTCCGAGGTGCACGAGGAACGGTGGCGGCACGGGATGGCCGTACGCTGCCCGTGACGAGGGCCACGGTGATCCGGACCACCCCGACCCGGACGGAGGGACATGGTCGCCGCACGGGAGCCTGCACGTCACCCGGCAGCCGCCCACGAGACGGCCGTCATCGAGGACGCGGCGCAGATCGGTGAGGGCACCCGGGTCTGGCACCACGCGCACGTCCGGGCCGGCGCGGTGGTCGGGTCGGGCTGCGTCCTCGGCAAGAACGTCTTCGTCGACGCCGGTGCCGTGGTCGGCGACCGGTGCAAGATCCAGAACAACGTCTCCGTCTACACCGGGGTCACGCTGGGCTCGGACGTCTTCGTGGGACCGAGTGCCGTGTTCACCAACGACCTGCGGCCCCGCGCCTCGACCGGCGAGTGGTCGATCACCCCGACCGAGGTGCACGACGGTGCCTCCATCGGCGCCAACGCGACCATCGTCTGCGGCACCGTGCTCGGTCGCTGGGCGATGGTCGCCGCGGGTGCGGTGGTGACCCGGGACGTCGAACCGCACCAGCTGGTCATGGGCAACCCCGCGCGCCCCGCCGGGTGGGTGTGCGAGTGCGGCGAGGTGGTCAGCCGTGCCGTGGAGCACCCCGGCGACCTCCGGTGCACCGAGCACCGCGACCGGACGGCGGGTCCTCCCGCGGCGCAGGCGTGACCGAGCCCGCGGGGTCCCGCACGGGCACAGCGCCTCCGGGCACGGATCCCACGAGCGCCGGCGAGGAGGTGCCCGCGGTCGAGCCGATCCCGATCTCCGCGGTCGCCGTCGGCCCGGACGAGGAGGCGCTCGTCCTCGAGGTGCTGCGCTCGGGCCGGCTGGCCCAGGGGCCGAAGGTCGAGGAGCTCGAACGGCGGTTCGCCGCCGCGCACGACGTCGAGCACGCCGTCGCCGTCAACAACGGCACCACCGCGCTGGTCGCGGCACTCCAGGCGCTGGGCGTCGGCCCGGGTGACGAGGTGGTCACCTCACCGTTCACCTTCGTGGCGACGCTGAACGCCATCCTCGAGTCGGGGGCCACCGCGCGCTTCGCCGACGTCACGGACGACTTCTGCCTCGACGCCGCCTGCGCACAGGCCCTGGTCGGCGAGCGGACCCGGGTGCTCCTGCCGGTGCACCTCTACGGGCTGCCTGCGGACATGCCCCGGTTCGAGGTGCTCGCCCGCGAGCGGGGGCTGGCGCTCGTGGAGGACGCCGCCCAGGCGCACGGTGCGCGGGTCGCCGGACGTGCCGTCGGCTCCTCCGGCGTCGGGTGCTTCTCCTTCTACGCCACGAAGAACGTCATGTGCGGCGAGGGCGGGATGGTCACGACCCGGGACGCGGACGTCGCCGACCGGCTGCGCCTGCTCCGCAACCACGGCATGCGGGCGCCGTACCGGTACGAGCTGCCGGGCCACAACTACCGGCTCACCGACCTCCAGGCGGCGATCGCCCTCCCCCAGCTCCGCCGGCTCGGGACGATCAACGATGCCCGGCGCGCCAACGCGGCCCACCTCACCGAGGGCCTGCGCGCCGTGCCCGGCCTGCGCCTGCCCTCCGTGCCGGCCGGACGCGAGCACGTGTTCCACCAGTACACCGTTCGGGTCACCGCCGACGCGGCGCTGGACCGCGACGGTCTGGTGGCCGCGCTCGCGGACCACGGCATCCGGGCCGGCGTCTACTACCCGGGGCTGGTGCACGACCACCCCTGCTACCGGGACCACCCGCGGGTCGTCGCGGACCGGACGCCCGTCGCGGCGCAGATGGCGGCCGAGGTCGTGTCCCTCCCGGTCCACCCGCAGCTGGGTCGGGCCGACCTCGACCGGATCGTCGAGGTGGTCACCGAGGCGCTCCGATGACCCGGGTGGCCGTCGTCGGCGCGGGGATCATGGGCGCAAACCACGCCCGGGTCCTGCACCGGCTGCCCGAGGCGGAGCTCACGCTCGTCGTCGACCCGGACGAGCGGCGCGGCCGGGCGCTCGCCGCGTCGGTGGGGGCGCGGTACAGCGCCGATCCCGCCGCGGTCGCCGAGGTTGCCGAAGCCGCGGTCGTCGCCGTCCCGAGCGAGGTGCACGCCGACGTCGGCGTCCCGCTCCTGCGCGCCGGCGTGGACCTGCTCGTCGAGAAGCCCATCGCCACCACGGTCGAGGACGCCGACGTCCTCGTCGAGGTGGCGCGGGAGAACGACCGGGTCCTCATGGTGGGCCACGTCGAGCGCTTCAACCCCGCGGTGCTCCAGCTGGACGACATCGTCCAGGACCTGCTGCACCTGGAGCTGACCCGCATGGGCCCGTTCTCGCCGCGGGTCACCGCCGACGTCGTCCTCGACCTGATGATCCACGACCTCGAGCTCGCGCTGGCGCTGGCCGGCTCCGACGTCGAGGGGATCGAGGGGATGGGCCGGCGGGAGCGGAGCGACTCCCTGGACCTCGCGACCGCCCTGCTCCGGTTTCGGAACGGCGTGACGGCGACCGTCACGGCCAGCCGGGTCGGGCAGACCAAGATCCGCCGCATCGAGCTGACGCAGCGCGCCAACTTCGTCGTCCTGGACCTGGTCCGCCAGGACCTCACGATCCACCGGGTCGACCACAACGAGTTCCTCGCCGAGGGCGGCGCCCGCTACCGGCAGAGCGGGCTCATCGAGATCCCCTTCCTGGAGCACCGCGGCGAGCCGCTGGTGCTCGAACTGGAGCACTTCCTCCAGTGCGTGGCGCACCGTCGGCCCCCTCGGGTCACCGGCGTGCAGGGGCGGCGGGCCCTCGAGCTGGCGCTCGCCGTGCGGCGGTCGGCGGAATCGCCCTATCGCTGAACGGGGGCGTCGGGAACGCCGTCCCGCACGGACGGCACGTGCCGCCGGCGGATCCCCCACAACCCCACGGCCATCTGCCGGACGTCTCGCACGGTCACGCGGCTGCGGTGATCACGGTGCTCCGGGGAGAGCCGCACCGGCACCTCCAGCGGCTGCGCTCCCAGGCGCTCGGCGAGGAAGCACAGCTCCGTGGTCCCGAGGTAGCCCGGTTCGGTGAGCTGCGGACCGATCCGGCGCGCCCAGTCGCTGCCGAGCACGAACCTGCCCTGCGAGTCCAGTGTCCGCATCCCCGGGACCACCCGGCGCAGCGCCCAGAAGCCCCGGCTGAGGACCCCTCGCAGCAGCGCCCGGTCGGCGTCGGAGTCCCGGTGTCCCTTGGACCCGACGACCACCGGGTGGACCACGGGGTCCACCCCCTCCGCGGCCTCCAGGTCGTCGAAACCGAACGGCAGGTCGTCGGCGGTCAGGACCACCCGCGCCCCGCGACTCGCGGCGATGCCGGCGCGGTAGGCGTTGCCCATCCCCTTGGCCGACCGGAGGGCGCCGGTACCGTCGGTAGAGCCGTTCTCGACGACGATCGCCTCGGCGTCCCGGCCGTCCAACCGGCTCGCCAACGCGGACAGCACGCCCTCGATGGCCAGTGCGCTGTTGTCGGCCGGGACGACGTATGTGAGGGCCACGTGACCGAGGGCCTTGGTCGCGGCGACCGGCGAACCGTCCACCGGTGCATGACCGCTGCCCGTCTCGTGGAACGCCGTCGTATCCGAACGGGCGTGCTCGTCCGCACCTGCAGGGTAACGTCGGGCTCACGGCACTGGCGGTCCGTGCACCGTCGGGCGGCGACCGGCCGGGACGGTCGACGACGTCAGCGGCGGCAGGGGTGCCCGCGGATTCGGGGCACGCTGACGAGGAAGGCCATCGGGTGAGCACCGCTGCGGACACGGCGACCGGGTCGCCCACGACGGCCCGCACCCGGCACCGGGTCCCCGACCCCCTGGTGGTCCTCGGCGTCGGCGTGGCGGTCGCGGCGACGATGACGATCCCCTTCCTGCAGCGGCACGACTTCTACTACAGCGGGGACAACCCCCAGTCCTTCATTCCGCTGTGGCACCACTTCGGTCACCTGCTGCGGGCCGGGCAGTGGCCGACCATGGAGCCGGGCGGCTGGACCGGCGGCAACTACGCCGCCGACGGCGTCTACGCGCTGTGGAACCCGGTCCAGCTGCTGGACTACGTGCTCGTCTCGTACTACGACGACCTGGCCACGGCCGCCGCCATCGTGCAGATCCAGTTCCTGGCCCTGCTCGGCATGGGCGCGTACCTGCTGTTCCGCGAGTACGGCGCGGGTCGGTTGGCGTCGGTGGCCGTCGCCCTCGCCGTCCCCGCCACCGGCTTCACCCTCTACTACGAGGCCAACGGCTGGCCGGCCGGCCTCATGGCGTTTACCTGGGTGACCTGGTTCTGGTGGGCGGCGCGCCGGCAGTCCCGCGGCCACCTCCTGCCACTGGTGACCTTCCTCGTCGGCGCCCTGGCCATGACCACCGGCAACCCGTACGCGGCGCTGGGGATGGTCGTCGTGCTGGCCGGCATCACCGTGGAGCTGCTGGTGCAGCGCGACTGGGGGCGACTCGTCGGCATCGTCGTCACCGGTGCGTGCGTCGGGGCGACCGCGGCCCTCGTCTTCCTGCCACTCGTGGGCACCCTGCCGGTGACCGACCGCGAGCAGACCGCGATGCTGGCCAACGACACGTTCCTGGTCCCGCAGCTGGGTGACGTCCTGGCCTCCAGCGCGCCCACGTACCTGCCCGCGATCCTCCACTTCGGCGGGGCACTCATCGAGCAGGTCCCGTCGACCTACGCCACCTGGTTCGCTCTCCCCCTGCTGCCGTGGGTGCGCTGGGGGGCGCTGCGGCGACCGGACCGGCCGCTGACCAGTGCGGCCGTCGTCGCCGTCGTCTTCGCGGTGCTGACCTTCGGGCCGTCGAACCTGTGGCTCTTCCGTTGGCCGATCCGGCTGATCGAGTACCTCTACCTGGCCCTCGGCGTCCTGCTCGCCCTGCTCCTGTCCCGCGGCCCGGCCACCGACCACGTGCGCCGACGGACGACGGCGACGGTCGCCGTCGTGGTCGTCGGCGGCTACCTGTCCTTCGCCGCCCGCCCCGAGCAGCCGTGGCTGCACGTGCTGGCCACGGTGGGCGTGCTCGCCCTGGTCCTCCTGGCCCTGACCGCGTTCCGCCGGTGGGGACGCCTCGCCGGGGCGGTGGTCCTGGTGGTCGGCACGGTCCTCGTCGTCACCGTCCAGACCGGTCAGCTGCCGTTGGGCTCCGATGAGACGGTGGACCGGGCCCAGGTGCCGAGCTCGATCACGCAGGTGCAGGAGGCCTCGTCCGTCTACCGCGGCACGGTGCTGCAGCTGGCCGTCCCCGGATCGCTGATGGCCGCGCCGCGCCGGTACACCGGGTATCTCCTGTTCGGCAACGAGACCCTCATGTCCGGGCACGAGTCGATCGTGCGGTACAGCGGCATGGGGTTCGAGGAGTTCGCCGACGCGCTCTGCATGGGGTACCGGGGCCAGGTGTGCCCCGAGGCGTTCGACCGCGCCTGGCGACCGACCGGCGGCACCGGCGCGCCGCTGGTCGACCTGCTGGGTGTGGAGACCCTCGTGATCGACACCCAGATGTTCCCCGGCCCTGCCGGTCAGTCGCCCCCGCCCGGCTGGTCCCTGGCGACCCGTGACCGGCTGCGCACCGTGTGGGTCCGTGACGAGGCCGTCGGGTACGGGGGGCGGCTGTCCTGGGTGTCACCCGGCGTGGACGTCCTGTCCGACGCCGGGACGGGCGTCAGCGAGGAGGTCCGGGTGCGGGCAGCCGAGGCCGGCACGCTGGTCTTCGCCCGGCTGGCCTGGCCCGGTCACACCGCAACGCTCGACGGGGAACCGCTCGACGTGCGGGAGGGCCCCGCCGGGCTGCTCTCCGTCGACGTGCCGGCCGGGCGGCACGTCGTGGACATCGCCTTCCGCTCCCCCGGGCTGTCGGCAGGGACCACCGCCGTCGCCGCCGCCGCACTCCTCAGCCTCGTCCAGTCCGCCGTCTGGCTGGTCGCCCGGCGACTGCGGAGACGGCGCGCCTCGGTACCACCGCCCACGGACGACCGTCGGATCCCTGCCGAGCCCGGCGGCGGTGCAGACCTGCAGGGTGACCTGGTCTCCGCGGGCCGCGGCCCGACGACGACTGACCCGGACCTGCCGCCGCGCGGCACGGGGTCCCGCCGGGCAGACGACCGGGGTCCGGGCTCGTGACCGGGGACGTCGACACCCCCAGGACGACCGAGGACCCGTCCGGGACCGCTGCACGACCCGGACCTCGTCCCGGGGACGTCCAGGGGGCCCTGCTGACGTGGGGCCGGCGGGTGGTGATCCCCGCCGTCATCGGGTTCGCCGTGCACCAGGTGGTCCGCGAGTGGGACGAGGTGTCGGCGACGCGGCGCCACCTCGCGTGGCCACACCTGGTGCTCGCAATGGTGGCGGTGTCGGCCGGCGTCCTGCTCGGTCGGCTCGTGTGGCGTGCGGCCCTGGCCGACCTGGGCACCCGTGTCGCGGTGCCGGGCGCCGCGAGGATCTACCTGGTCGGCCAGCTCGGCAAGTACGTACCCGGGTCGGTCGTCGCGTTCCTGCTCAAGATGGAGCTGGCCCGCTCCGCCGGGGTCTCCGGGCCCGCGGTCCGACCGCGTCGTGGCTCACCGCGGGGATCGCCGTCGTGACCTCGCTCGTCGCCGGCCTCCTCGCGGTGCCGGCGCTGGCCGGCAACCGGCCCGCGCTGCTGTGGCTGTTCACCCTGCTGCCGGGTCGGGCGCTGACCTGGGTCTTCGACAAGCTGCTGCGGGCGGCGCGCCGGGACCCCCTGTCGCAGCGTCTCGCCGGCGGGGCGATCGCCCGGGCGAGCGGCCTCAGCCTGCTGGTCCACCTGCTGTACGGCCTGCACCTGTTCGTCCTCGTCGACGTGCTGCAGGACCCCTGGCCGACGAACCCGGGCGCTGCTGCTCGTCCTGTGCGTGGGGACCATGGGGGTGGCGATGACCGCCGGCCTGGTCGCCTTCGTGCTGCCGTCGGGCATCGGGGCACGTGAACTCGTCATCGTGGGGGCGCTGGCCGCGGTGCTGCCCTACGGACAGGGCCTGGCCCTGGCCGTCGTGTCGCGCGTGCTGTTCACCGTCGTGGAGCTGGCCTCCGCCGCCGCGGCGACGCTCGCCGCCCGGCTCTCGGCCCGGCGCGGCACACCTGCCTGACCCGTCAGCGCGGCGGGGTCAGCGCAGGTTCGTCGTGCTCCGGTAGAGGAGAGCAGGGCCGCGGGCGGTGACCGGCTCCCCCGCCGGGACGAACGCCGACTGCCCCTTCCCCAGCACCAGCTCGCCGTCCGCCGCGGCCAGCACGGCGCACCCCTCGGTGCACAGCAGCACCTGCGGGCCGGCGGTGGTCAGCGTCCCGGTCCGGTCGTCGAGCTGCACCCGGGTGAGGTCGAAGTCCTCGACCGGCACCGGGTAGCGCAGCCCGCCCGGCCCGAGCACCGGGTGGAGGACCGGGATGCGGCCGTCGGCGAAGTCGAGCACCTCGATGAGGGCCGCCAGGTCGACGTGCTTGCTGGTCAGCCCGCCGCGCAGCACGTTGTCCGAGCTGGCCATGACCTCGACCCCGGCACCGCTGAGGTAGGCGTGCAGGTTGCCGGCCGGCAGGAACACCGCCTCCCCGGGCGCCAGCTTGAGGTGGTTGCACATCAGCGAGATCACGACGCCGGGGTCACCCGGGTAGGACTCCGCGAGCGTCGCCGCCCAGCGGTAGGTGTTGATGAACTCCGGGTCGTGCGCGGCCACGTAGGAGGCCGCCCTGCGCGCGACCGCCTCCACCAGGGAGGTGCGGCGCCGGCCGGAGAGGGCCAGCAGCTGCGGGATGGCCGCCCGCAGGCCGCCGCGTGCCAGCGCCGCGATCGTGGGCTTGAGCTCGGGCAGCTGCAGCTTGGCCAGGCAGTGCAGCGACTCCTCGACCGGCCGGAAGCCACAGAGGGCCTCGAAGGTGGTGAGCGCGAGCAGCAGCTCGGGCTTGTGCCACGGGTCCTTGAACGTCCGCGTCGGGTCGTCCCTGGGGATGCCCGCGGCCTCCTCGGCGGCGTAGCCGGCCGCCGCCTGCTCCATCGTGGGGTGCGCCTGCAGCGACAGCGGCCGGTCGGCGGCCAGCACCTTCATGAGGAACGGCAGCCGTGGACCGAAGCGCGTGACGACGGGGGCACCGAGCAGCCGCTCGGGCTCCTCGGCGATGGCCCGGTCCAGCGGCCGGCCGTCGGCCAGCAGGCTCGGCTCGTCGGGGTGCGCACCCATCCACAGCTCCGCGTGCGGCTGCGGGGCCGGGCTGGGCTGCCCGAGCAGCTCGGGGATCACCGTCCGGCTCCCCCACGGGTAGAAGCGGACGGCGCTCTTGAGGGGCCACATCGTCGTGGAGGTTACTGGCCGGTCGGGTCCGGTGGGCAGCGCCCGATCCACACCTCCTCGCGCTGTCGCCCGTTCGGGTCAACGCGCGGACGCCACCTCCCGGGCGGTGCGGACCGCGTCCCAGCCGAGCGGCCCGGACACGAGCGCGGCCACCGCCGCGGGATCCGCACCCGACAGCGGGATGCGCCGGGCGAGGACGTCCTCGAGGGACAGCGCCCCCTCGGCGGTGACCGCGTGCACGACCTCGGCGGCCAGGTGCCCCGGCGCCCCGGACAGCGGGCGGCCCAGCCGCGGGTCGGCGCGCACCAGGTCGAGCACGTCGGCCACCCGGTCGCCGTGCCGGCGCAGCAGCCGGTCGACGGCGTCCGGGGACAGGCCGGAGTCCGCGGCCAGCTCCGGCGCCCGGTCGCGGACGTCGGACCAGCGGTGCGCGCCGACCAGGGGCAGGTGCGCGCTGCGCGACGGCGGCACGCCGGGCAGGCCCGCCGTCCCGGCGTCGACGCCGGCCGCGGCGGTGCCCCGGGCGGTCGGCAGCCCACCGGCGACGACGACCAGCCCCGGCGCGGGGGTCGCGACGCCGTCCCCGCGCGGCAGCCGGTCGACCCGGACGGCGACGACGGCCGCCGCGGGCACCGGGCGGACGGACACGCGGTCCAGCGCGCCGAGCACCGCGGGGACGTCCGGGCCGGGGTGCGAGACGACCCACTGCTCCCCCGCCGGGACGACGGTCAGCACGCCGCTCGCGACCGGCAGCACCAGCCCGTCGGCCCCGCCCTCGAGCGCCGTCCGCGGCAGCACCACCTGCACCAGCGGGTCGGTGGGGACGCCGTCGGTCAGCCCGCCGCCGTCCGCTCCGGTGGCGAGGACGACGCTGCGCGCCCGCACCGGGAACGCCGACCCGTCGGTGCGGTCGGTGACCTGCACGCCGACGACGGCGTCCCCGGCGCGCAGCAGCCCCGTGGCCCGGGCGCGGGAGACGACGCTGGCGCCGTAGCCGGCCGCGGTCCGGACGACGGCGAGGGTGAGCCGGGCGCCGTCCACCTGGGCGTCCCAGCGGCGCACCGCACCGGCTCCCCCGGGGAGACGCAGCCCCGGGACGGCGGCGAGCGCGGCCCGCCGCGACAGCGGCCGGGGGTGCGGCAGGCCGCGGGTCAAGACGTCGGACGGCAGCGGCACGGGCGACGGGTGCAGCAGCGACACCGGCCGGACCAGGTGCGGTGCCGCCGTCCGCAGCAGCCGGGCCCGCTCGCGCAGCGCCGTCGGCGCCGGTCCGGAACCGGAGAGCAGCACGGCGGGCCGGCCGGAGGCGCCGGCGGCCCAGTCCCGAGCCTCCACCAGGCCGACCGCGAGCCCCCGGCTGGCCGCATCGAGGGCGGCCCAGGCGCCGAGGAGGCCGCCACCCACCACGAGCACGTCGACGACCCCGTCCGCCAGCCGGGCCCGGTCGGCCGCCCGGCGGGCCGGGGAGAGCCGGGTGCGGCCCACACTCCCGCCCCGGGTCAGTCCCGGGCGGCGGAGGTCGCGCCGGAGCCCTCCGGGGAGGTCGTGCGGCGCAGGTCGGGCTCGAGGTAGATGACCGAGGCGATCGGCACCGCGGCACGGATCCGCGCCTCGGCTGCGTCGATCGCCGCTGCCACGCAGGCGGCGGTCTCGTCGTGCCGGACGGCGATCTTCGCGGCGACGAGCAGCTCGTCGGGGCCCAGGTGCATCGTGCGCATGTGGATCACCGAGATGTCGGCGTCCTCCTCGAGCGCGGCGGCGATCCGGTCCTGGTCCTCCGGGGTCGCCGACTCACCGACGAGCAGGCTCTTGGTCTCGACGGCGAGGACCACCGCGACGACGACGAGCAGCAGCCCGATGAGGATGGTGCCGAGGCCGTCGAAGAGGGGCTGGCCGGTGAGCACGGTCAGGCCGACGCCGAGCAGCGCGAAGAGCAGGCCCAGCAGCGCCGCGGTGTCCTCGAGCAGCACGACGGCCAGTTCGGGGGCGCGGGTGCGCCGGATGAACCGCCAGTAGCTGATGCCGGGCTGCTTGACCGCGTTGGTCTCCCGGACGGCCGTGCGCAGGGAGAAGCTCTCCAGCGCGATGGCCACCAGGAGCACGCCGAACGCCCACCCCGCCGACTCGAGCGGCTCGGGGTGCTGCAGCTTGTGCACACCCTCGTAGATCGCGAAGAGGCCGCCGACGCTGAAGAGCACGACGGCGACGAGGAAGCTGTACACGTAGCGGTCGCCGCCGAAGCCGAACGGGTGCTGCGGGGTCGCCTCCCGGCGCGCGGTGCGCCCGCCGACGAGCAGCAGCACCTGGTTGCCGGAGTCGGCCACCGAGTGGACCGCCTCGGCCAGCATCGAGGACGCGCCGGTGACGAGGTAGGCGATGAACTTCGCCGTCGCGATGCCGAGGTTCGCCGCCAGCGCGGCGAGGATCGCCTTGGTACCGCCGTGCCCGCCGCCGTGACCCTCACCGTGCGAGGGTTCGGCCTGCGGGCCGGCGGCGGGCGAGGCGTCGGTGCTCATGACGGGGCGGACCTCTCGGTGTCCAGGGCCAGGGCCAGGTAGACGGCCGTGAAGTCGGCGACCGCCAGCTGACGGGCCAGGCGGGGCAGCCGGCCGTACCGCTCCGGTTCCCCGTGCTCGGCCAGCCCACTCACCGGGACGTTGGCCGCGGCGGCGCTGCGCAGCGCCTCCCCCAGCGCCTCCCGGGCCGACCGGGGTTCGCGCTCCCCCGCGCCGTCGTGCTCGCCGGCATCGGCGTCGCGGACGGTGAGCAGCCGCAGCCGCCGGCCGGTGTCCTCGGCGCGGTCGCGGAAGAAGTCGTCTGCGCCGTCCTCGGGAGCCAGCGGACCGCGCAGCACCGCGCAGGCGGCGACCCGCTGGTCGGGCATCCGGAAGGTGGTCACCGGCAGCCCGGCCAGCGTCGCCAGCTGGTCGGCGATCCGGGTCGCGGCGGTGCCGGCCAGCGGCCCCTCGGCGGCGATCACCGGCAGCGCGTCGAGCAGTTCGAGAGCCAGCGTCTTGGCCGGGTTGACGAAGGACTCCTGGGCCGGACCGCACTCCGTGGCGACCTCGTCGAGGGCGGCTGCGGTCGCCTCCAGGTCGGCCGCGCCCTCCGACACCAGGTCCAGGCCGACGGCCAGCTGCAGCATCGGGGTGAGCAGCGACCACAGGGTGGTGTGCCGCACCCGGGACCGCGGCAGCGGCACGTAGGGGGCGCGGGCCGTGGAGCAGGCCGCGCGCAGCGGGGCGTCCTCGGCGCCGATGCCCACCAGCGTCACGCCACGACGGGCCGCCTCGTAGGCCGGGGTGACGGCGTAGCGGCCGGCGCCGGTGCGGGTCGCGACGACCGCGATGTCGCTGGGACCGGTCCACACCGGCAGGTCGGGCCCGGGGACGACGTCCACGGTGACCGGGCTGGCCGGCCCGAGGAGCGCCCGCAGCACCTGCGCGGCCACCGCCCCCTCGCGGCGGGCCACGACGACCAGCCCGCGCGGGCGGCCGCCGGCGGTGACCCGGTCCAGGCCGGCCTCCTCGGTCAAGCGGGCGGTCTCGCGGACCTGCGCGCCGGCCCCGGCCACCGCGGGCAGCAGGCCGCGCGGGTCCCGGGCGCGCAGCACGTCGAGGTCGTCGAGGACCCCCTCGGCCCACTCGGGGGACGTCACGAGTTCTCCTCGCTGGCGCTCGTCGGACTCGCGCCGCGACGTGCTGCGCCCCTGCGTGAGCTCGCGAGCTCGCTCACGGGCGCTGCCTGGCCTCGTCGAGCAACAGCACCGGGATGCCGTCGCGGACCGGGAAGGCCCGGTCGCAGGTCGGGCAGACCAGCTCGCTCGCCGCCTCGTCCACCGTCAGCGGGCTGTGGTGGGTGTCGGGGCAGGCGAGGATCTCCAGCAGCGTGGGGTCCAACCCCAGCGGACCGATGGGTCGGGTCGGGTCGGGTGACAGGTCAGTCATGCGCGCACCATCTCCAGCACTCGATCCCGCAAGGAGGTCATCAGCGCCTCGTCCGGCGCCTCGACGTTGAGCCGCAGCAGCGGCTCGGTGTTGCTGGCCCGCAGGTTGAACCACGAGCCGTCGGGCAGGTCCACGGTCAGTCCGTCGAGCTCGTCGACGGTGACGCCGTCCTGTTCCTCGAACGACTTCCGCACCGCGGCCACCCGCCCGGCGGCGTCGGCCACGGTGGAGTTGACCTCCCCGGAGGCGACGTACCGGGAGTAGCCGGCGGTCAGCTCCGACAGCGGCCGGCTCTGCTCCCCCAGCGCCGCGAGCACGTGCATGGCGGCGAGCATGCCCGTGTCGGCCCGCCAGAAGTCGCGGAAGTAGTAGTGCGCGGAGTGTTCCCCGCCGAAGACGGCGTCGGTGCGGGCCATCTCGGCCTTGATGAACGAGTGCCCGACGCGGGTGCGCACCGGCTCGCCGCCGTGCTCGCGGACGATCTCCGGGACCGCCCGCGAGGTGATCAGGTTGTGGATGACCGTCGTCCCCCGGCCCTTGGCCAGCTCACGGACGGCGACCAGCGCGGTGATCGCCGACGGGCTGACCGGCTCGCCGCGCTCGTCGACGACGAAGACCCGGTCGGCGTCGCCGTCGAAGGCCAGCCCGAGGTCGGCGCCGGTGCGGCGGACCTCGGCCTGCAGGTCGACCAGGTTGGCCGGGTCCAGCGGGTTGGCCTCGTGGTGCGGGAAGGAGCCGTCGAGCTCGAAGTACAGCGGCAGGACCTCCAGCGGCAGGCCGTCGAGGACCACCGGGACGGTGTGCCCGGCCATGCCGTTGCCGGCGTCGACGACGACCCGCAGCGGCCGGATGGTCGAGAGGTCGACCAGCGAGCGCAGGTGGGCGGCGTACTCGGCGAGCAGGTCGCGCTGGCTGATCGACGCCGTCCGCTCGGGGACCCGGTCGTAGGAGTCGCGCTCGGCCCACTCGCGGAGGGTCGCCAGGCCCGACTCCTGCCCGACCGGGGAGGCGCCGGCGCGGCAGAGCTTGATGCCGTTGTACTGCGCGGGGTTGTGGCTGGCGGTGAACATCGCGCCGGGGACGCCGAGCGAGCCGGAGGCGAAGTAGAGCAGGTCGGTGGAGCCCAGGCCGGCCTCGACGACGTCGACACCGCGGGAGAGCACGCCCTCGGCGAAGGCGCGCGAGAGGGGCACGGAGGAGTCGCGCATGTCGTGCGCGGTCACGAGTGCGGTCGCGCCGCTCTCCTGCCGGACGAGCTCGGCGAAGGCCGCGCCGAGCCGGCGGGCGACGCCCTCGTCCCACTCGTCGGGGACGACGCCGCGCACGTCGTAGGCCTTGACCAGCCGGGAGAGATCACGCACGCGGGCGACCTTAAAGGACCCCGCTGCCCCCCACCGCTCGCACGCTCGCGGCGGGGCCCTGCAGCGGGGCCATGGCGTGGGGGGAAGGGTGGTCCTCTGTCAGGTGATGTCGGGCAGGACCCGCAGGTGGCCGCGGCGGGTGCCGCTGCCGTCGTCGGCGGGGTTGCGCGGGGGCTCGGGCCGGGCGGCCTCGCGGACGGCGTCGGCCAGGGCCAGCAGGTCGTCCCCGGTCGGGCCGGAGTCCTCGACGTCGATCTCGTGGCGGACGACCTCCCAGCCGCGCGGCACGGTCAGCCGCTCGGCGTGGAACTCGCAGAGGTCGTAGCTGTGCGGCTCCGAGAACGTCGCCAACGGGCCGACGACAGCGGTCGACTCCGCGTACACGTAGGTCAAGGTCGCTGCCGCCGGTTGCGCGCAGCCGCTGCGCGAGCAGCGACGTGACTGCCTCACCACCGGTTCCTCACGGACGGCACAGTAGCCGCGTACCCGGGTGGTTGGCATCAGGCACACCGACGTCCGTGGCCCGCGAGGAGCAGCAGTCCCATCCTCCACGATGTCCCCGTGGGCACCGGCCGAGGCGGCCGCTCCCCCGCTCGGGACGTCGGGTCGGGAGCCGGAGCCGTACGCTCGCACCCGTCATGAGCCGATCCCGCCGCGACCGCCACGGCCGCGGGCTGCGCGGGCGCCTGGTGCCCGACGGCGTCCCGCTGGCCCGCAGCCGCGCCGAGCAGTTCGACGACCTCGTCCTGGACGCGGTCGAGGACCTCGAGCGCCGGTGGGAGAAGGAGCTGGCCGGGGTCGAGTTCGCCGTCGAGGACGTGCCCTGGGTGGAGCACACCGACCCCGACGAGGTGGTGCTCGACGCCGACGTGCTCGACGACGGCAGCGTGCCGCTGGCCCGGGTCCTGCCCGCGCACCGGGACGGCACCAGGGAGGTGCCGCCGCGGATCGTCGTCTACCGCCGGCCGCTGGAGCTGCGCGCCCACGACCGCGACGACCTGGCCGACCTGGTGCGCGACGTCGTCGTCGACCAGGTCGCCGTGCTGCTCGGGCGCGACCCGGAGGAGATCGACCCCACCGGCTGAAGGACCCCCTGCCCAACACCGTGGAAGGACCCCGTCCTCCTCACCCCTCGCACGCTCGGGGTGAGCCTCGGGACGGGGCCGGCGGCGGGACCTGCCGGGGGGCGATCCGTCTCCTCGGCCGCCCGGCGCCGGCTGGGATGCTCTGTCGCGATGGACTCCTCCGCGCCGGCCGCCGTCCCGTGGGTCGTGCTGGTCCTGGCGCTGCTCGCGCTCGCCGGCCTGGCCGCGGTGACACCGAGCCGATCGCGACCTCCCGCTCCCCCTGCCGACCCGGCGCCTGCACGCCCCGCCCGCCCGGCACCGCGCTGGCCGGACGACGACCTGCCCGGCTTCCTCGACGCCCCTCCCGGGACACCCGGCCCGCCGCCCGCGCCGGTCGCCGCACCCCCGGAGGAGGACGCCCCGGGGCCCGTGCGCCCGGACGGCAGCGGCCGCGCCGTGGCCGGGATGGCCGCCGCGGCGTTGGTGCTGGTCGCGGCGCTGGCCGGGATCGCCGGCGCGACCCGCGACGGCGGCGACCCAGCCGCAGCCCCCGCGCCCGACCCGGTGCCGCCGTCCCCGCGGGACATCCCGACCCCCACCCCGGCGCCGCCGTCGCTGCCCGCCGTGCCCGCGGACCCGCTGCCGGGCGAGGGCGGCGCGGGGGTGCTGGCCGACCGCTCTGTGCCGCTGGGCGAGGACGGCGTCGTGGCCCGGCTCGCCTTCGGCGGCCTCGTCGTCGAGCAGCAGGCGGTGGGGACGACGGTGGCCTACCCGATGGTGAGCGTCACCGCGGCCGGGGACGGCGGGACGGCGCTCGCCCACGTGCGGCTGCCGACCTGGAACTGCCTGGCCGCCGAGCCGCCCGAGGACCCGGCCGCCGCGGGCTGCGTGCGGTCGCGCACCGAGTACGCCGACCTGCCCTCCCCCGCCCTGACCGTGACCCGGGACGGCGAGGACCTGCGGCTGACCGGCCGCTTCCCCACCTACACCCGGCCGATCGGCACCGCACCGGCCTACACGGGCCGGGTGTACGACCTGGCGGTCACCGTCTCCCCCGCCGGGCCGGTGCGCGAGGGCACCGCTCCGGCCGAGGGCACGGTCTTCCTCGGCACCGACCGCGCCGAGAGCGTGGACGAGCCGGGGCTCAACGTCGTCCGCTACGCCGGCTGACGGAGGACCCCGTCCCACCCACCCTCCGGAGAAGCACCCCCTGTCCCGGGCGGGGCCACCCTCCTCCCCACGGGCCGCCGCCGGACAGCGTCAGCGAGACCAGGGGGGCGCCCATCTCGGTGCGCCAGCCCGCACCGGGGGTGCCCCACCACGGCCGCCGGTCGGCGCCGTCGACGAGGGTCAGCAGGTCCCGGTCGCTGTCGGCCCCGGCGGCCAGCTCGACCTGACCGATCGCGGCGTGCAGCCGGGCGGTGACGCGCAGGGCGGTGCGGGTCCCGCGGTCGGGCTCGCGGGCGAGCAGCGCGGGCAGTCGGCGGTCCAGCTCGGCGGGGTCCCGGGTGCGGTGCACCGTGCCGGCGTGGTCGAGGTCGTCGACCAGGCGGGCGCTGCGGGCGTTGGCGAACGCCGCCTCGGGCCGCCGCCGGCCGATGGCGCGCAGGGTGGGGTCGCCCAGCGGCAGGCCGGTCAGCCGCAGCGTCCAGGGGCGGAGCACCCGATCGAGCAGGCCCAGCACGCCGGCGGCCAGCTGCTCGGCAGCGTCGTCGTCCCGGGCCGGGAGGCGGGCCGGGGCCGCCCCGGCGGGTACCGGCAGCCCGTCCCCGAGCAGCGTGGCCGTGAGCCGGGGGCCGCCGCGCAGGACCAGGGCCGCCAGCGCCCGGGGTGCGCCCGTGCCGCCGGGCGGGTCGACCACGACGGCGACCGGCCGGGGGCCGGTGAGGCGGGCGTCGTCCAGGGCGAGCGCAGCGGTCAGCCAGGGAGCCCGGGCGGTCACCGGCGCACGCAGCGCCGCGAGCAGCCGTCCGGCCGCGCGGAGCTCCCGGACCACGCCGGCCCGGCCGGCCACCACACGCGTCGTCATGCCCCGAACGACACCACAGCCGCCGACGGGATCCGTCGGCGGCTGTGGGCACAGCTCGGAGCTGGTGTCAGGAAAGGACCCCTGCCCCCCACCGCTCGCAAGCTCGCGGCGGGACCCTGCAGGGGGCCGGGTCCGGGACGAGGCCAGTCGAGCGTCGCGCGGAGAGGACGGGGGCGTCTCTCAGCCGGCGCGGCGACGCAGGCGGCGGCGCTCACGCTCGGAGAGCCCGCCCCAGATGCCGAAGCGCTCGTCGTTGGCCAGTGCGTACTCCAGGCACTCGGCCTTGACCTCGCAGCCGGTGCAGATCTTCTTGGCCTCGCGGGTGGAGCCGCCCTTCTCCGGGAAGAACGCCTCGGGGTCGGTCTCGGCGCACAGCGCGCGCTCCTGCCAGGACTGCACCTCGGCGTCCAGGCCCGAGCTCCACAGGCCGGCGAAGCCCTGGGCCGGGCCCGAGGCACCGTGGTCGCGCTCGGAGCCGTTCACGTAGTCGCTCAACCACGAGACCTCTGCCATGACGATGCGTCCCCTCTCGCTGTCGTCCCGATGTGCGTTCCACGGGACATTCCCGGGCCGCTCGGCACTCGTTGACACCGCGGGAATTACACGCGTGTCGTTGTGGGGCCGTCAACTGGGCCCGGTGTAAGCACCCAACCCCAGCAGCCACTCCGGACACAGGGTGTTCGTCACTTCTCGCTGCACACCTCGACACGCCCGGCGAACAGTGGACAAGTGCCCATCGGGCACGATGACTTTCGTGCACATCGTCGTCCTCGCCGGAGGGGTCGGCGGGGCCCGGTTCCTGGCCGGCCTCCGCTCGGCCGCGCCCGACGCGCGGCTCACCGCGGTCGTCAACACGGGGGACGACGTGACGATGCACGGGCTGCGGATCTGCCCCGACCTCGACACCGTCATGTACACCCTCGGCGGCGGCATCGACCCCGAGCGCGGGTGGGGCCGGGCCGACGAGAGCTGGACGGTGAAGGAGGAACTGGCCGCCTACGGGGCCGAACCGACGTGGTTCGGCCTGGGCGACCGCGACCTGGCCACCCACCTCGTCCGCACCCGGATGCTGGACGCCGGCTACCCGCTGTCCCAGGTGACCGCGGCGCTGGCCGACCGCTGGCAGCCCGGCGTCGAGCTGCTGCCGATGAGCGACCAGCGGGTGGAGACCCACGTCGTGGTCGCCGACCCGGGAACCGGGCGGCAGCAGGCACTGCACTTCCAGGAGTGGTGGGTGCGCCACCGCGCCGAGCCCGAGCCCCGCGCCTTCGTGCAGGTGGGGGTGGACGCCGCGGAGCCGGCGCCGGGCGTGGCCGAGGCGTTCGCTGCCGCCGACGCCGTGCTGCTGGCGCCCTCGAACCCCGTGGTGTCGATCGGCACCGTCCTGGGCGTCCCGGGGCTGCGGCAGGCGCTGCTGGCGACGCCGGGCCGGGTCGTCGGGGTCTCCCCGATCGTCGGGGGCAGCGTCGTGCGCGGGATGGCCGACCGCTGCCTGCCGGTCCTCGGGGTGGAGGTCAGCGCGGAGGGGGTGGGGCGGCACTACGGCGCCCGGTCCGCCGGCGGGCTGCTCGACGCCTGGCTGGTGCACACAGGCGATCGCGCCGACGTCCCCGGCGTCGACGTCCGCGCCGTCCCGCTGCTCATGTCCTCCCCCGAGGCGACCGCCGCGCTGGCCCGGGCGGCGCTGGACGCGGCTGGTGGGTGAGCCCCCGGCCGGGATCTCGGTCCTCCCGGTTCCCGGCCTGCCGGAGTTCTCCCCCGGCGACGACCTCGCCGCGGCGGTGGCGGGTGCCGCGCCCTGGCTGGCCGACGGCGACGTCGTCGTCGTGACCTCCAAGGTGGTGTCCAAGGTCGAGGGCCGGCTGGTGCCGGTCGCGCCCGGCGAGGACCGCGAGGCCGCACGGCAGCGGGCCATCGACGACCAGACGGTCCGCGTGGTCGCCCGGCGCGGCCCGTTGAAGATCGTCGAGACGCCGCAGGGCTGGGTGGTCGCCGCCGCCGGGATCGACGCCTCCAACGTGCCCGGCGACGCGCTCGTGCTGCTGCCGGAGGACGCCGACGCCTCGGCCCGGGCCCTGCGCGACCGGCTGCGCGAGCTACTCGGGGTCGGGGTCGCCGTCATCGTCAGTGACACCTTCGGCCGGACCTGGCGGGACGGGCTGACCGACGTCGCTGTGGGCTCGGCGGGGATCCCTGCACTCGTCGACCACCGCGGCGCGGTCGACGCCCACGGCAACCGGCTGGAGACCACCCAGATCGCCCTCGTCGACGAGCTGGCGGCCGCGGCGGACCTGGTGAAGGGCAAGCTGGCCGGCATCCCGGTGGCCGTCGTCCGCGGGCTGCCGTTCGACCCGCCGGAGGACGACGCCGGCACCCGGCCACTGGTCCGCCTCGGTCCCGGCGACCTGTTCCCCTACGGCAGCCGCGACCTGGTGGCGACCCGGGCGCCCGGCACGGACCTGGTCCCCCGTCCCGGCGAGCTCGACGCCGTCGCCGCGGCGTTCCGGGTGGCGACGGCGGCGCTCCCGGAGTTCCCGGTCGTCCTGCGCTACGGCGGCGAGGGCGACGGGGTGGTCGACGTGCACCTGCCGGAGCGGGCCACCACGACGGCGGCGCTCAACCTCGGGGCCCTGGTCGGCGCGGTCGTCATCCAGCTGCACGCCGAGGGCTGGACGACCCGGTGGGAGCCGGTGGGCACCCCGGGTGGCACCTCACTCGTCGGGAGGTTGTGGCTCGGGTCGCCCGCGTCCTGAGCCGCAGAGCGCCGGTAGCGTCGCCGGACATGCGGGGGATCATCCTGGCCGGGGGTACCGGCAGCCGCCTGTTCCCGATCACGCAGGCGGTCAGCAAGCAGCTGATGCCGGTCTACGACAAGCCGATGGTCTACTACCCGCTCTCGACGCTGATGATGGCCGGCGTCCGCGAGGTCCTGGTGATCACCACGCCCGGCGACCAGGAGGCGTTCCGGGCGCTGCTGGGCGACGGCAGCCGGCTGGGCATGCGCATCGAGTACGCCGTCCAGCCGCGGCCCGAGGGGCTGGCCCAGGCCTTCCTCATCGGCGCGGATTTCGTCGGTGACTCCTCGGTGGCCCTGGTGCTGGGCGACAACATCTTCTACGGCGCGGGCCTGGGCACGGCGCTGGGCCGGCTGCCCGACCCCGACGGCGGGCACGTCTTCGCCTACCACGTGGCCAACCCGCAGGAGTACGGCGTCGTCGAGTTCGACTCCGACCGCCGCGTGCTGTCCATCGAGGAGAAGCCGGCCGCGCCGAAGAGCTCGTACGCCGTGCCCGGGCTGTACTTCTACGAGTCGTCGGTGGTCGACGTGGCGCGCAGCATCCGGCCCAGCGCCCGCGGCGAACTGGAGATCACCGCGGTCAACGAGCACTACCTGCACCAGGGCCGGCTCACCGTCACCGTCCTCGACCGCGGCACGGCCTGGCTGGACACCGGGACCTTCGCCTCGCTGCGCCAGGCCACCGAGTTCGTGTCGGTGGTCGAGGAGCGGCAGGGGCTCAAGATCGGCTGCATCGAGGAGGTCGCCTGGCGGCAGGGCTGGCTGGACGACGACGGCCTGCGCCGCGCCGCCGAGCCGCTGGGCAAGAGCGGCTACGGCGACTACCTGCTCCGCCTGCTCGACGACCCGGTCGTCTGAAACAGGACCCTCTGCTCCCCGCCACTCGCAAGCTCGCGGCGGAACCCTGCAGGGGGCCGGTGGTGAGCCAGGACCGGCGACGGTGAGCTGAGCTGATCGTCGGGGATCAGAACCGGCGGTAGTTGGTCGGGGCGTTGCGCGGCCCCCGCCTGGGCGGGCGGCTGCCGCCGATGCCCAGCAGCCGGACGACGCGCTGCCGCTGCCCGCGCCACGGCTCGAGCAGCTCCATCATCCCGTCGTCGTCGGTCCTGCGGCCGGCCAGCGACCAGCCCACCAGGTTCTTCAGGTGGTAGTCGCCGTAGCTGACCGTGTCCGGGCAACCGAAGACCCGCTGCACCACCTCGGCCGCCGTCCAGACACCGATGCCCGGCACCGTCTGCAGCCGGCGTTGCAGGTCGGGGCAGTCCACCGCCTCCTCCGGCTCCAGCCGCGCCGCGACGCTCGCCACGGCCCGCAGCGCTCGGCGGCGGGCGCCGTCCAGGCCGCAGCGGTGCCACTCCCAGTCGGTCACCGCCAGCACTCGCTGCGGGGTGGGCGGCACGCGCATCCCCTCGGGGGCGGGACCGGGGGCCGGCTCGCCGGCCAGCCGCAGCAGCGCCCGCCACACGCGGTGCGCCTCGATGACGGTCACCTTCTGCTCGAGGACGGCAGGCACCAGGGCGTCCCAGGTGCGCCCGGTGCGGCCCAGCCGCAGCCACGGGGAGGCGCGGTGCACACGGGTGAGGAGCGGGTGCCCGCCGGGCTCGAACTCCTCGGGCCGGTCCTCGGCGCCCAGCCACGCGGGCACCGCCGCCCCGGCCCGCTCGGCGCCGGGCCCCCACGCCGTCACCCGCACCTCGCCGCAGCGCACGGTCAGGTGCACCGTCGCCGGGCCGTCGGGCGTGCTGACCGCGCGCCAGCAGCCGTCGTCGACGTAGCGCAGCGCCGGGTCGCCGGTGCTGCGCTGCTGCGGGAAGAGGGTGCGCCGGACGTCTAGCGGCCAGTCCGGCCGCCAGACGTCCTCGAACGGCGGGGCCGCGAGGGTGCTGCTGGTCAGGTCGTGCTCCCTGGGGAAGAGGGCCGCGCAGGCGTCGCCACGCCCGGTGGACCGACCGACTCGGCGGGGCCGCCGGGCGCCGGCGGTGCTGGGGGAAGGGTAAGCCCGCTGCCCTCCGCTCCCGGGGTCGGCGCCCCCTCCACTGCCACCCGTCGGTCCAGCAGCAGGAGCACCGCCGCCACGCTCACCCCGACGGCCGGCCAGTACACGAAGCGGTAGTCGTAACCGATGACGACGGGGAGATAGGCCAGTACGTAGGCGGTCGAGGAGAGCCCCACCGCGAGGACCACACCGGCATGGGAGGTGCCCGCGCGTCTCCGCACGGCGACACCGCACAGCACCAGGGCGGCGAGCAGCCAGACCCAGGGCTCGAAGAGGGCGCCCGCGTGGTCGATCGCGGCCGCGACGGAGGCCTCCCGTGCGCGCGTCACCGGGTTCGGCTCGGACCGCAGCCCGTAGGGGTTCTCGTCGATGGTCGTCCACGTGACGAAGACCTCGTCGGACGGGGTCACCAGGAACTCACCGAAGACCCGGAGGCGGAACGTCGCGTAGCGGAGGGGACGCTCGGCGATCCCCGCCAGGTACAGCTCCTCCAGCTCGTCGGCGTGCGCGGACAGGACCGCGGGGACGGCCCTCGTCGTGTTCGCGCACCGCCACGTGTAGTTGACGTCCCGCGTCGACGGCGGGCAGGTGGTCGCCAGCGTGACCAGGTACCGCCGCAGCGGCGGGCTGACGTCGGCCGACCGCAGCTCGGCCCGGGAGTACAGGTGCAGGACGTCGTCGAGCATGACGCTGGCGGCCGGGTGGGTCTCCTCCACCGGGCGGACGACCCCGACGAGCGGGTTCGCCACGAGCGCGCCCACGACCGCGGTACCGGCCAGCAGTGCCCGGGTGCGCCGAGGTCGCCGCACCCCGGGCCAGGTCAGCAGGAACAGCAGCGGGACGATCGCCGGGAGCGCGTTGTAGCGCACCGCCCCGGCGTAGGCGAGCAGCAGCACGACCGCGGCCACCGCGGCGGAGCGCAGCCCGGCCCGGCGGATGCCCCGGCGCACGTACAGCAGGAGCACCACCGCGGCGAGCAGCGAGAAGGCGAGCTGCGCGTCCTTCCAGACCACCCCGGAGACGGCGGCCACGTGCGGCAGCGTCCCCAGCAGCAGCGGGAGCAGGGAGAGCACCCGGCGACCGCTGACCCGGAGGACGTACACCGCCAGCGCCGTGAGGCTCGCCCAGAGCAGGCCGAGCTGCACCACCACCATGCTGCCGACGCACCCGCCGGTCAGCTCCAGGAGCAGCCCCCAGAGGGCCGTCATGACCGGCGGGTGCCAGTCGGTGGTCGTCGACGGGTCGAGCGCCTGTCCGAGCTGCTGGACCGAGTCGAAGGACAGGTGACCGGGGTGGACGGCCACCACGTCCGACACGCACAGCCCCGTGCCGAGGAGCGCGAGGACCCCCGTCCAGGCCCTCGCCGGCTGCACTCCTCCGGCTCCGCGTGCGGACACGGCCCTCCCGTCGACGCCGGTCCCGCCGGCGGCCCCCGTCCCGGTCAGGTCAGCGCGGCGCCATCCGCAGCGCGCCGTCCATCCGGATGACCTCGCCGTTGAGGTAGCCGTGCTCCACGATGTCGAGCGCCAGCTGCGCGAAGTCCTCGGGACGGCCGAGGCGCTTGGGGAACGGGATGCCGGCCGCCAGCGCCTGCCGCGCCTCCTCGGGGAGGCTGCCCAGCAGCGGGGTGTCCACCAGCCCGGGGGCGATGGTGCAGACCCGGACGCCGACGCTGGACAGGTCGCGCGCCGCCGGCAGGGTCATGCCGACGATGCCGCCCTTGGACGCCGAGTAGGCCACCTGCCCGATCTGCCCGTCGTAGGCGGCGATCGAGGCGGTGTTCACGACGACCCCGCGCTCGCCGTCCTCCTCCGGCTCGGTGGCGGCCATCGCGGCGGCGGCCAGCCGCAGCACGTTGAAGGTGCCGACCAGGTTCACCATGACGGTGCGGACGAACGGGTCGAGGTCGTGCGGGACGTTGCCCTTGCCCACCGTGCGCTGGGCCCAGCCGATGCCGGCGCAGTTGACCGCGACGCGCAGCGGCCGGTCCTTGCCGGTGGCCTCGGCGACCGCGGCCTGCACCGAGTCGGCGTCGGTGACGTCGGTGCGCACGAAGGTGGTGTGCCCGCCCAGCTCGGCGGCGAGCCCCTTCCCCTTCTCCTCCTGCAGGTCGAGGACGGTCACGGCCGCGCCCCGCGCGACCAGGGCCCGGACGGTGGCCTCCCCGAGGCCGGAGGCCCCACCGGAGACGACAGCGGCGACGTCGAAGTTCTTCACGTCGGGCAAGTTATCCCGGAGGCCTGCCTCAGCTGAACCGCGACCCGTGCCTCTCCTCGACGGCGGCGAGCAGCTGCTTGACCCGCTCGGCGTCGGACACCGGGCAGACCAGCGTGACGTCGGCGGTGTGCACCACGACGCTGTCGCGGACGCCGACGAGGGCCACCAGGTGGTCGGGGTCGTCGCTGAAGACGATGTTGCCGCCGCTGTCGAGGGTGACCGCCAGCCCGGAGACGGCGTCCTCCCCCACCCGCTCGAGCGTCTGCGCCAGGGCCGGCCACGAGCCGACGTCGAGCCAGTCGACGTCGAGGTCGGCGACCAGCACCCGCCCCGGCTCGGTCGCCGCGGGCTCCAGGACGGCGTAGTCGACGCTGATCTTCGGCAGCGTCGGGAAGACCTCGGCCAGGACGGCGTCCCGCTGCGGCCCGGCCGGGACGGCGACCACGCGGGCCAGGCCCTCGGCGCTGGCGGGCAGGTGCTCGGCCAGCGCCTGCAGGACCGTGGCCGCCCGCCACACGAACATGCCCGAGTTCCAGAGGTACTCCCCCGAGGCCAGGTAGGCCTCGGCGGTGGCGCGGTCGGGCTTCTCGCGGAACGACGCCGCCTCCGCGACGCCCGGCACCTCCGTCGGCGCGCCGCGCTGCACGTACCCGAAGCCGGTGGCCGGGGCCGTGGGCCGGATGCCCAGGGTCACCAGCGCGCGGGGCCGCGCCGCGACGGCGTCGTAGGCGGTGGTCAGCGCCGCGGCGAACCGCTCGACCGGCCGGATGACGTGGTCGGCGCTGACCACGGCGAGCTCGGCGTCGGGGTCCACGTCGGCGACGAGGGCCGCGGCCAGCCCGACGGCGTTGGCGGTGTCCCGGGCGACCGGCTCGAGCACCAGCCGGTCCGGGCGCAGCCGCGGCAGGGCGGCGCGCACCTGCTCGCCGTAGCGGGCGGCGGTGCACACCCAGATCCGGTCGGCCGGCAGCACCGTCTCCAGCCGGGTGAAGGCCTCGGCCAGCAGGCTGTGCGGCGGGCCGTCCCCGCCGGCCACGATGTCGAGCAGCTGCTTGGGCCGCCCGCTGCGCGACAGCGGCCACAGCCGCGTCCCGGAACCGCCGGCCATGACGACCGCGTGCCGCACCTCAGCCCCTCCGGCGGCGGACCGCACGGCCGACGCCCTCGGCGCGGCGCTGGAAGCGGGCGCCGGCGGCCACCCGGCCGCTCACGTAGGAGACGAGCATCCGGCCGCCCAGCCCGGCGCGCAGGGCGAGCCGCAGCGGGGCGTGCCGGCGCAGCGGGTACTGCCCGGAGAGGTAGCGCAGCGCGCTGGTGTGGTGCACCCGCTGCATGCGGTGGGGCTGGCGCCGGGTGGCGTGCCCGCCCTCGTGCTCCACCACCGCCGACGGGGCGTAGACGTGCAGCCAGCCGCGGCGGGACAGCCGCTCGGCGAGGTCGACGTCCTCGAAGTACATGAAGTAGCCGGGGTCGAAGCCGCCGACCGACCAGAAGGCCGCGACGTCGACCAGCAGGCACGAGCCCGACAGCCACCCGGCCGGCCGCTCCCGCGGCGCCTCGCGCTCGCGGCGATAGCGCGCCGTCCACGGGTTGCCCGGCCAGGCCCAGCCCAGCAGCGCGTGCCCGGCACCCGTGGACAGCCGGGGCAGGTCGCGGGCCGAGGGGTAGAGCTCGCCCTCCGGGGTGCGGATGGCCGGGCCGACGGTCGCCGCGCGGGGCCAGCGGGCGGCCACGGCCAGCAGCTCGTCGACCGAGCCGGGGTCGAAGCGGACGTCGGGGTTGGCGACGACGGCGTAGCCCTCGGTCAGGCCGGCCATCCCGGCGTTGACCGCGGCGCCGTAGCCGACGTTGCCGCCGGTGCGCAGCAGCCGCACGTGCGGGTGGCGGGCCGCGGCGCGCTCGGGGGCCCCGTCGGTCGAGCCGTTGTCGGCGAGGACGACCTCGACCCGCCGCGTGGTGGCCTCGCCCAGCGACTCGACGAACCCCTCCAGGGCCTCACCCGGGGAGTACGTCACCGCGACCACGCGGAGGGGGACGTCCGGCGGTGGTGCGCTCACGCGGGGAACCCTACGAGGCCCGCCGCAGCATCGCCGGGCCCACCCGGAGGCCCGGGACGGCGGGCCTCGTGGGGCTCGAGGAAACCGGTGTGACGTGGGGGACGGGCCCGTCACACCAGTCCCCGTTTCGCCCGGATCGGGCCGTTCTGCGCCGGTACAGTCGCGAAACGTGACTCAAGCCAGTCCTGATCTCGTCGTCGTCGGCTCCGGGTTCTTCGGCCTCACGGTCGCCGAGCGGGTCGCCACCCAGCTGGACAAGCGCGTGCTGGTCATCGACCGCCGCAGCCACATCGGGGGCAACGCCTACTCCGAGCCCGAGCCCGAGACCGGCATCGAGGTGCACGTCTACGGCGCCCACCTGTTCCACACGTCCAACGAGCGGGTCTGGCAGTACGTCAACCAGTTCACCGAGTTCACCAACTACCAGCACCGCGTCTTCAGCATCTACCAGGGCAAGACGTACTCCCTGCCGATCAACCTGGCCACCATCTGCCAGTACTTCGGCAGGAGCTTCTCCCCCGAGGAGGCCCGCGCCCTCGTCGCCGAGCAGTCCGGCGAGATCGACACCGCCGAGGCCACCAACCTCGAGGAGAAGGCGATCTCGCTGATCGGCCGCCCGCTGTACGAGGCCTTCATCCGCGGCTACACGAAGAAGCAGTGGCAGACCGACCCCACCGAGCTGCCCGCCGCGGTCATCGCCCGCCTCCCGGTGCGGTACACGTTCGACAACCGGTACTTCAACGACACCTACGAGGGTCTGCCGAAGGACGGCTACACCGCCTGGCTGCAGCGGATGGCCGACCACCCGAACATCGAGGTGCGGCTGGACACCGACTACTTCGACGTCCGCGACCAGCTGCCGACGGACGTCCCGACGGTCTTCACCGGCCCGATCGACAAGTACTTCGGCTACGAGGCCGGCGAGCTCGGCTGGCGCACGCTGGACTTCGAGACCGAGGTCCTGCCGGTCGGCGACTTCCAGGGCACCTCGGTCATGAACTACGCCGACGAGGACGTGCCCTTCACCCGGATCCACGAGTTCCGGCACTTCCACCCCGAGCGCGACTACCCGACCGACAAGACCGTGGTGGTCCGCGAGTACTCCCGCTCCGCCCAGACCGGCGATGAGCCGTACTACCCGATCAACACCCCCGAGGACCGCGCCAAGCTCGAGCGCTACCGCGAGCTGGCCGCCAAGGAGGCCGCCGAGAAGCGCGTCCTCTTCGGTGGGCGCCTCGGCACCTACAAGTACCTCGACATGCACATGGCGATCGGCTCGGCGCTGACCATGTACGAGAACCGCATCCGCCCCTTCTTCGCCGAGGGCGGCGCCCTCGACGGCCGCCTGGAGGACTGAACCCGATGACGACCACCGAGGTGTCCCCCGACGTCGTGGCCGACCTCGCCGCCGAGGACCTGGCTCCCGGCCGGGCGGTCACCCTGCTGCAGCGCGTCCTCATGCCGCGGGTCGCCGACCCGCGCAAGGTGCGCGCCCTCTACCTCGACGAGGTCCGGTCCGAGAAGGTGCACGTCACCTCCCGGTCGACCGGGCACCTCTCGGCCGGTGACGAGGTCTCCTTCGCCACGTACTTCAACGCCTTCCCGGCGGGCTACTGGCGGCGGTGGACCTCCCTGACCAGCGTCACGCTGCAGCTGCGCATCTCCGGCACCTGCCGCATCGACGTGTACCGCTCCAAGGGCAACGGCGACGTGCTGCACGCCCTGGGCACCACCGTCGAGGGCTCCGGCCGGACGGTCGAGCTGGACCTGGACCTCACCCCCTTCGTCGAGGGCGGCTGGTACTGGTTCGACGTCACCGCCGACGAGGACACGATCATCGAGGACGCCGGCTGGTACGCCGACCGGGAGCCGCTGCGCCCGGGCCGGCTGGCCGTGGGCATCTGCACCTTCAACCGCCCGGTCGACTGCGTGGCCGCGCTGCAGACCGTCGCCGCGGACCCGGTCCTCGACGCCGAGCTCGCCGCGGTGGTCGTCGCCGACCAGGGCAACCTCAACGTGCGCGACGAGGCCTCGTTCCCGGAGGTGGCCGGCCTGCTCGGCGACCGCCTGCACCTGGTGGAGCAGGGCAACCTCGGCGGCAGCGGCGGCTTCGCCCGCGCCATGCACGAGACGCTCACCCAGACCGACGCCACCCACCTGGTCTTCCTCGACGACGACGTCCAGCTCGAGGCCGACAGCCTGCACCGGGCGCTGACCTTCGCCCGGTTCACCGACGAGCCGACCCTCGTCGGCGGGCAGATGCTGACCCTGCAGGACCGCTCGGTGCTGCACACCATGGGCGAGAGCGTCGACCGCCGGCTGATGCGGTACCGCCCGGCGCCGTACGCCGCGGTGGGCCACGACTTCGCGCACTGGTCGCTGCGCGACGCCCGGCACCTGCACCGCCGGGTCGACGTCGACTACAACGCCTGGTGGATGTGCCTGATCCCCCGCGAGGTGGCCGAGGAGATCGGGCTGCCGCTCCCGCTGTTCATCAAGTGGGACGACGCCGAGTACGGCCTGCGGGCCGGCGCCGCCGGGTACCGCACGGTCACCCTCCCCGGTGCGGCGATCTGGCACCTGTCCTGGACCGACAAGGACGACTCGACCGACTGGCAGGCGTACTTCCACGCGCGCAACCAGCTCGTGGTCGCCGCTCTGCACAGCCCGCTCAAGCGCGCCGAGGACATCGTCAAGGAGAACATCCGGGCCGACATCCGGCACCTGTTCCGCCTCGAGTACTCCGCGGTCGCGCTGCACCTGAAGGCCTACCGCGACTTCCTCGCCGGCCCGGACAACCTCTTCCCGCAGCTGCCCGGCGTGCTGGCGGAGGTCCGTGCGGAGCGGGCGCGGTACTCCGACGGCCAGGTCATCACCGAGCGGTCGCGCATCCCGCTGCCGCAGATGGGCCAGGACGCGACCGAGGGCATGGTGCACCCGCCGGTGGCCAAGCGCGCGATCGCGCGCGCGGCCCTGCAGGCGCTGCGCAACAACGTCCGGCCGGTCCAGGACGGCGAGGACCGGCCGCAGGTCGAGCTCCCCGCCCGGGACGCGCAGTGGTTCGTGCTGGCCCAGCTGGACAGCGCCTCGGTCGCCACCGCGGACGGCCGCGGCGTCACGGTCCGCCGCCGCGACCCGGCGACGTTCTGGCGGCTGGCCCGCGAGTCGGTGCGGCTGAACCTGGAGATCGCCCGGCGCTTCCCCCGCGCGAAGCAGCAGTACCGCGACTCCTACGCCGAGCTCACCTCGGCGGAGAACTGGAAGGGCGTCTTCGCCTCGTGAGGACCGCTCGGTAGCGGGCACCCGCACCCCCGGACGGCCCGGGTCCCCTCCTCGGAGGGGGCCCGGGCCGTCCGTCGTCCCGGCGCGTGCGCACGACGACGGACGGCGGGGCACCCACCTCGTGGAGGTGGATGCCCCGCCGTCCTCGGGGGTCGGGGGGTGCGGTCAGGCGGCGGGGGCGAACCGCTCGCGGCGGCCGGCCCGCACCAGGCGCAGCCACTCGCGGTACCCGGCCACGTCGCGCCGGGTCACCAGGAAGAACCAGGTGAAGCGGACCAGCTCGAGGGGGAAGAGCCAGCGCATCCCGGGCTGGCGCATCAGGTACCCGCGGTTGCGGTAGGTGTAGTAGCGCTTCCACTCCGCCTCGGGGTACTGCGCGGACAGCCGCCCGCCGAGGATCGGCTTGAACTCGTCGCGGCCGTTGGGGTGCAGGTAGGTGGCGTCGAGCGCCGTCCCGAAGGGCAGGCCGGCGCGCACCAGCCGGCGGTGGATCTCGGTCTCGTCGCCGCGGGCGAACAGCCGCAGGTCCGGCACGCCGGTCTGGGCCAGGGTCGCGGCCGCGAAGAGCGCGCCGTTGAACAGCGAGGCGTAGCCGGGCAGGAAGTCCTCGCCGCCGAGGCCGTCGCGCTCGCCCTTCCAGCGCAGCCCGGTGCGCACCGGGAACGCGAAGCTGCCGGGTGCGTCGATGTCGGCGACGGCGGGCGAGACCTCGGCCAGCCCCCGCTCGCGGGCCACCGACAGCAGGGTGGCGAGCACGTGCTCGTCGGCGGGCCGGCCGTCGTCGTCGGCGCACCACACCCAGTCCGCGCCCTCCGCCAGGGCGGTGAGCATCCCGAGGGCGAAGCCACCGGCCCCGCCCAGGTTGGCCCGGGAGAGCAGGTAGGTGTGCGGCAGCCCGCTGGCGCGCACGACCTCCTCCGCCGGCTGGTCGGGCCCGTTGTCGACGACGACGACGGAGTCGACCGGCCGGGTCTGGACCGCCAGCGCCTTCAGCGCCTGGGCGAGGGACTCCGGTCGGTGCCGGGTGACGATGACCGCGACGACGCGCTCGTCGTCCGGGCGGGCGGGGGTCCGCGGTGCCGCCTCGGACACTCAGCCCCCCGAGGCCGCGTGCTCGCGGCCCTTGTACGCGTCGAGGACCTCCTCGAGCGGCCCCTGCTGCCTGATGGTGCCGTGCTCCATCCAGAGCGCCGACGTGCACAGCTGCTTGAGCAGGTCGTTCGAGTGCGAGGCGAAGACCAGCAGGCCGGCGCGGTCCACGAGGTCCTTCAGCCGCCCCTTCGCCCGCTCGAGGAACGCGGCGTCGACCGCGCCGATGCCCTCGTCGAGCAGCAGGATCTCCGGGTCGATGCTGGTGACCACGCCCAGCGCCAGCCGCACCCGCATGCCCGTTGAGTAGGTGCGCAGCGGCATCTGCAGGAAGTTCCCGAGCTCGGTGAACTCGGCGATGTCGTCGACCCGTGCCTCCATCTGCTTGCGGCTCATCCCGAGGAACAGGCCGCGCACGATGATGTTCTCCAGGCCGGAGATCTCCGGGTCCATGCCCACGCCGAGGTCGAAGACCGGCGCGACCCGCCCGTTGACCAGGGCCTGCCCGCGGGTGGGCTCGTAGATGCCCGACAGCAGCCGCAGCAGGGTGGACTTGCCGGCCCCGTTGTGGCCGACCAGCGCCATCCGGTCGCCCTCGGAGACGCGCAGGTCGATGTTGCGCAGCGCCTCGATGACGACGACCTTGCGCTCGTTGGCCGCGACGTTGCCGCCGACCACACCGAGGACGGTGTGCTTCAGCGACCGCGACTTGGCGTCGAAGATCGGGAAGTCCACGCTCGCGTCGCGGACGTCGATGCTCACCACGGTGGCGTCCTCCTCAGACCCAGTACGCGACGCGGCCGCGGTAGCGGCGCATGACAAGCAGCGTCAGGGCCCAGCCGACCACGGCGATGCCGATGACGATGAACCAGGTGTGCCACTCCTGGTCCTGGCCCAGCAGCGGCCGGCGGATGAGCTCCACGAAGTGGAAGAGGGGGTTGAGCTCAACCAACCGTGCCCGCCCGGCGACGGCCGGATTCTTCAGCAGGACGTCGTACATCCAGACGATCGGGGTCAGGAAGAACAGCAGCTGGACGACGCTCTGGGTCACCGGCGGCAGGTCGCGGAACCGGGTGCTCACGATGCCGATGAGCAGCGCCACCCACATCCCGTTGACGACGAGCA
>DATIMX010000361.1:0-2886 GCA_035474935.1 Geodermatophilus sp.
AGCACGTCTTCGGGGTCGTCGTGCTCCGTGGCGGTGACCAGCGGCGCCTGCATGATCGTGCCGGCGGTGAGGACGCGGGAGCGGTCGACGTCGGAGATGAACTCGGTGACGTAGTCGTCGGCCGGGGTGTTCAGGATCTCCTGCGCCGTGCCGAGCTGCACCACCCTGCCGTTGCGCATGATCATGATGCGGTCACCCATGCGCATGGCCTCGTTGAGGTCGTGGGTCACGAACACGACTGTGCGCCGCAGGTCCCGCTGCAACGTCATCAGCAGGTCCTGCATGTCGCGGCGGATGAGCGGGTCCAGCGCACTGAACGGCTCGTCCATCAGCAGGATGTCCGCATCCGACGCCAGTGCGCGGGCCAGCCCGACCCGCTGGCGCATGCCGCCCGACAACTCTCCGGGCAGCGCGTCACCCCACTCCCCCAGACCCACGGTCTGCAATGCCCAGTCCGCGCGCTCCGCCCGCGCGTCCGCGCCCTCGTTGCGGACGTGCAACGCGTAGGCGGCGTTCTCGCGCACCGTGCGGTGGGGGAACAGAGCGAAGTGCTGGAACACCATGTTGATCTTGCGGTTGCGCAGCTCGCGCAATTCGCCCTCGGGCATCGTCGCCACGTCCCGGCCGCCGATCAACAACTCGCCGGACGTGGGCTCGACCAGGCGGTTGAGCATCCGTAACACGGTCGACTTCCCGGATCCGGACAGGCCCATGATCACGAAGAACTCGCCGGGCGCCACGGAGAACGACACGTCGTCGGCGGCGGCTTTCGGCTTCTTCACCTCTTTCTTGCCACCGAACCAACCGGGCTTCGACTCCGATCCGCCCCGGGGCCCGTAGATCTTGGTCAACCCGGTGACCTGAATGGCCGGCTCGGCGGCCGGCGCGCCGTTCTGCGCGGCAGTCTGCGCATTCCGCAATTGGGTGGTCATCGCCACTCCGTTTCGCTTGTGTTTCGCATCGCGGGACAGTAGTGCCAGCCGGGACAACGATCGTCCAGCGTTTCGTGCGATGTCAAGGCGACGATCCCTTCCGTACGAGAGGTTGTCGTGATCGGGATCAGCGGACGACGTGCAGGTCGGCGCCCTTGTGGCCCTGCCTGCGGGCAACTGCCGTGCAAGTTGGTATATCAGTCGAATGGGAGAGTAGGGCGCTAGGGCCGGCAGAGTCAAGGCAGGAGATGCCACGACGCAGAAGTGAACCTCACGCCATGGTCGTGGGCACTTCGAAGGACCTATCGTCGCGCCATGCGCGAAGGCCGCACCATGCGGGACACCTCGGTGCAGTCGGTCCACCGGGCGATCTCGATACTGCAGGTGCTCGCGCTCGGGCCCGCCGGCGTCACGGACATCGCTACGGAACTCGGCGTCCACAAGTCGACCGTGTTCCGCCTGCTGGCCACCCTCGAAGCGCGCGGCTTGGTCGAGCAGCACACCGAGCGTGGTCGGTACCGGCTCGGCTACGGCGTCGTGCAGCTGGCGGCGGGGGCGACGAGGATGGACGACCTCTCCCTGCTCAGCCGCCCGGTCTGCCGGCAGCTCGCCGAGACCGTGCGGGAGACCGTGAACGTCAACGTCCACGACGGCCGGGCGGTGATCAGCATCGCGCAGGTGCTCGGCTCGCCGGCGATCACGAGCGTCAACTGGGTCGGCCAACGTACGTCCATGCACGCCACCTCGGCAGGCAAGGTGTTCATGGCACACATGGAGCCCGAGCAACTCGACGCTGTCCTCGCGGAGGGCCTGGAGCCCTTCACCCCGCACACCGTCGTCGACCCGGCCGAACTCAAGAAGCAGCTCGCAATCGTCCGGGAACGCGGCTACGCCGCCACCATGGACGAGCAGGAGATCGGCCTCGCTGCCGTCGGGGCGCCCGTCCGCACCCTGGACGGCCACGTGATCGCCGCCGTGACCGCGACCGGGCCCACGTTCCGGATCAACGAGGAGACCCTCCCCGACCTCGCCGAGCACGTGCTCGCCGCGGCCGCGGAGATCTCCCAGCGCCACGGGTACCCGCGACGGGGCTGAGGCCGGGGCCGGCACACAGAAACCGGCGCGCTCGCACCAAGAAAGCCGGGCCGGCACACAGGTCGCAGCTGCGTACAGGCCCGGCTTCTTGTGTGCCGGCGTCAGGGCTCAGAGGTTGCCGGCGTTCATCTCCGACAAGATGTGGTCGGCCTGTCGGGTCGCCAGTGCGACGATGGTCAGCGTCGGGTTCGCGGCCGCTCCGGTCGTCATGACCGAGCCGTCGCTGACGAACAGGTTCGGCACGTCGTGCGCCTTGCCCCACCGGTCGACGACGCCGTCTTCGGGCCGCTCGCTCATCCGGCACGTGCCGAGGTTGTGCGTCGACGGGTACGGCGGGGTGTGGTGCACGCTCAGCGCCCCGACCGCCTCGTAGAGCAGGTCCGCCCGCGCGTAGCCGTGGTTGCGCATCGCGACGTCGTTCGGGTGGTCGTCGAAGTTCACGTTCGGCACCGGGAGGCCGTGCTGGTCCTTGACCTCGGTGTTCAGCGTGATGCGGTTCGACTCCTGCGGCATGTCCTCGCCGACGATCCACATGCCGGCCGTGCGCTCGTAGGCGTCCATCTTCTCGGTGAACGACCGGCCCCACTCCCCCGGCTCGACGAAGGCCGCCAGGAACGCCGGCCCGAGCGAGAGCGTCTCCATGTAGTAGCCGCCGGCGAAACCGCGCGAGGTGTCGTACTTGGCCTCGTCGGCGATGATCCCGGCCATCGTCTCGCCGCGGTACATCCGCACCGGCCGCTCGAAGGTCGCGTACGCCGAGCCGGTCATGTGCCGCATGTAGTTCCGGCCGACCTGGCCGGACGAGTTCGCCAGCCCGTCCGGGTGCAGGGAGCTCGAGCTCATCAGCAGCAGCCGCGGC
>DATIMX010000362.1:0-10692 GCA_035474935.1 Geodermatophilus sp.
CAACATCGCGCCCGACGACTTCATCCACCTCGCCGAGCAGATCGGCCGGATCGGTGCGCTGACCGACTACGTCCTCGACCGCGCCCTGGACCGCTGCCGGCGCTGGCTGGACCAGGACATCGCGCTGTCGGTGGCGGTCAACCTGTCCGCGCACTGCCTCACCGAGCCCGACCTCGTCGCTCGCGTGCGCCGCGCTCTGCAGCGGCACGGCGTCCCCGGCGAACTGCTGACCCTCGAGCTCACCGAAGGCAGCGTCATCGACGACTCGGTGCGCGACAGCACGGTGCTCGCCGACCTGCACGCGCTGGGTCTGCGACTGTCGATGGACGACTTCGGCACCGGCTACTCCTCGCTGTCCCAGCTGCGCCAGCTACCCATCGACGAGGTGAAGATCGACAAGTCCTTCGTGCTGGGGATGGCCACCAGCCAGGGCGAGTCGTTCATCGCCCGCTCGATCATCGAGCTGGCGCACAACCTGGGCCTGCGGGTCGTCGCCGAGGGCGTCGAGGACGAGCTGACGCGCAACCTGCTGGCCGAGATGGGCTGCGACAAGCTGCAGGGCTTCCTGGTCAGCCGGCCACTGCCCGACGAGCGGCTGGAGAGCTGGATCCTGGCCCGCACCGGCGTCCGCTCCGCCGTTCCCGGTACGCCGCACCGGCGCCTGTTCGTGCGCTCCTGAGCCCGCCGGGACCCCCCCTGCGACAGACCCCCGCAGCCGTCAGGTAGAGTTCTCGACGGCTCGAAGCCCGCCCCTTTAGCTCAGTCGGCAGAGCGTCTCCATGGTAAGGAGAAGGTCTACGGTTCGATTCCGTAAAGGGGCTCTGGAACAACACAGTGGCCGCTCGGCCCGGTCGCCGAGACCGGGTCGCACGGCCACGTCCGGCGGTGTAGCTCAGCCAGGCAGAGCAAGCGGCTCATAATCGCTGTGTCACCGGTTCAAATCCGGTCACCGCTACTCTCGACGGACCCCGCTCACCCGGGGTCCGTCGGCGTGTTGCAGCACCGTGCGGGCACCCGCCCGCACGTCCCCGGGCCCGGCCCGGTCCCGACAAGGCGAGGAGCGCCCCGTGGCAGCCACCGACATCCGTCCGAAGATCACCCTGGCCTGCCAGGAGTGCAAGAGCCGGAACTACATCACGCGCAAGAACCGGCGGAACGACCCCGACCGGCTCGAGCTGAAGAAGTTCTGCCCCAAGGACCGCAAGCACACTGTGCACCGCGAGACGCGCTGACGCGGTCACGGCCACCGACGAGACCCCGCTGACGCGGTCTCGAGCCACCGCAGGGACTCGCTGACCAGCGCGTCGTCGAGAGGGAGGGCGGGAGCATGGCGCTCGATCCGGCACTGGTCGGGCGCAGCTACCCGCCCTCCGGCGTCTACGAGGTCGGCCGGCAGAAGATCGCCGAGTTCGCCGACGCCATCGGTGCGGCCGACCCGGTGCACCGGGACGCCGAGGCCGCCCGCGCGGCCGGGTACCCCGACGTGATCGCCCCGCCCACGTTCGCCATCGCCCTGACGCTCTCGGCGGCCGGCGTCGTCGTCGAGGACCCCGACGTCGCACTCGACTACAGCCGCGTCGTCCACGGCGAGCAGCGCTTCACCCACCACCGACCCATCCGCGCCGGTGACCGTCTCGTCGCCACGCCCGTCATCGAGGCCGTGCGCAGCGTCGGCGGCAACGACCTGCTCACCACCCGCGTGGACGTCGCCACGGAGGACGGCGAACCGGTCTGCGCGGCCACCTCGATGCTCGTGGCCCGGGGGATCACGTGACCGAGCTCGCGAGGTCAGGCATGGGCAGGGCACCGTCGGGCACGTGGACGACGAGCGCCAGCGAGGCGATCACGTGACCGCCAGGGTGCGGGCCGCCGACGTCGCCGTCGGCACCGAGCTGCCCGAGCAGACCTACCCCGTCACGCGAGCGGACCTCGTCCGCTACGCCGGCGCCTCCGGTGACTTCAACCCCATCCACTGGAACGAGCGGGTGGCCACCGAGGTCGGCCTGCCCGGCGTGATCGCGCACGGGATGCTCACCATGGCGCTGGCCGCGCGCGCGGTCACCGCCTGGGCCGGCGACCCGGGCGCCCTGGTCGAGTACCACGTGCGGTTCGGCCGGCCGGTCGTCGTCCCCGACGACGGCACCGGTGCCCGGGTGACCGTCCGCGGCAAGGTCGGCGCCCTGGGCGAGGACGGCCGCGCCCGCGTCGACCTGACCGTCACCAGCGGCGGCGAGAAGGTGCTCTCGCTGGCCCGCGCCACCGTCCAGCTGGGGTGAGCGAGCTCGCGAGCTCACCCGGGGACGCAGCACCGCCGGGCGCAGGCCCGACGAGCGCCAGCGAGGAGGGGGTGTGACCGCGCGGCGGCCCCTGCTCGCGCTCGGTGCCGTCCTGCTGCTCCCCGGCTGCGGAGCCTCCTTCGTCGACACCCTCGCCGCCGAGCGGTCGGCCGCGACCCCGCCGCCCGCCGCGACGCCGGCCGGAGAGGACTGCGCGCAGCGCGCCGAGCCCGACCCCGACCGGCCGGTCGTCGAGCTGGACCTCCGGCTGGACGACGACCTGCGCACGGTCACCGGCACCGAGACCGTCGGGTTCACCCCCGACCTGCCCACCGACGAGCTGGTCTTCCGGCTGGTCCCCAACGGGCCCGGACCGGCCGCGGCCGGCAACCGCCTGGTCGTCGACGCCGCGCGCGGGGACGACGTCGCCGGCAGCGGCTACGAGGACGCCGGTGCCGACGGCCCGGGTGGCCTGTTCGTCGTCCGGCTGGACGAGGAGCTCCCTGCCGGGGAGGCGACCGAGGTGGCCCTGGACTTCACGCTCACCCTCGGCGAGGGCGACTTCGAGCGGGTGGGCGCGGCCGACGGCGTCTCCTGGTGGTCCAGCGGCGCGCCGCTGCTGGCCTGGCAGCCCGGTGTCGGCTGGGCCCACGACCCGTTCGTCGACCTCCCGGGCGAGACCGCGACGAGCCCCGTCGCCGACACGACCGTCCGGGTCTCCGCCCCCGAGGCGCTCACCGTGCTCATGACCGGCGACCAGGCCGCACCCTCCGCGCCGCAGGACGGCCGGCGCACCTGGACGTCGGTCGAGCCGGTCGCCCGGGACGTCAGCGTCGCCGTGGGGGAGTTCGACACCGCGAGCGCCACCGGCGGGAGCGGGGTCGAGGTGACGACCGGCGTGCTCCCGGGCGCGGACGTCCCGGCCCGGGAGCTCACCACGTGGACGCTGACCGCGATCGACCAGCTCGAGGCCCGCTTCGGCCCCTTCCCGTACGCCACGCTCACCGTGCCGCTGCTGCCCATCCGGGGCGGCGGCATCGAGTACCCCAGCTCCATCCTGCTCGCCGGCGCCGACCGGCTCGTGCTGCTGCACGAGGTCGCGCACATGTGGTTCTACGGGATGGTCGGCGACTCCCAGTTCCGCGATCCGTGGCTGGACGAGGCGTTCGCCACCTACGCCGAGTCCGTCGCCTTCCCGGTGTCCGAGGACGCCGCCGCGCGGGCGCTGGGCACGCCCGGTGAGGTCGGCGCCGCGATGGACCAGTTCGACAGCGCCGCGGGCTACGTCCGCCGGGTGTACGGCAAGGGTGGCGCCGCGCTGGTGATCGCGCGCGAGGCCGCGGGCGCCGAGGCGTTCGACGCCGCCCTGCGCTGCTACGTCGACGCCAACGCCTGGACGATCGCCACCCCGGACGACGTCGCGCGGGCGCTGCAGGACCTGCCCGCGGCGCTCGACGTCCTCACCGAGGCGGGCGCCCTCGACGAGTAGGAGGGGACCCCGTCCTCCTCAGCCGAGCAGCCGCTGCATCCGGGTCACGCCCTCGACCAGGTCGTCGTCGCCCAGGGCGTACGACATCCGCAGGTAGCCCGGCGTGCCGAAGGCCTCCCCGGGGACGACGGCGACCTCCGCCTCCTCGAGGACGATCTCGGCCAGCTGCACGCTGTCCTCGGCCCTCCGGCCGGCGATCGGCCGGCCCAGCAGGGCCTTGACCGACGGGTAGACGTAGAACGCGCCGCGCGGCTCGGGGCAGGCCACCCCGGGGATCTCGCGCAGCATCGACACGATCGTGCGGCGCCGCCGGTCGAAGGCCTCCCGCATGGTGGCCACGGCCGACAGGTCCCCGGTCAGCGCGGCGACCGCGGCCGCCTGCGACACGTTGGCCACGTTCGAGGTGGCGTGCGACTGCAGGTTCGTGGCGGCCTTGACGACGTCGGCGGGCCCGACGACCCAGCCCACCCGCCAGCCGGTCATCGCGTAGGTCTTGGCGACCCCGTTGACGACGACGCAGCGGTCGGCGAGCTCCGGGACGACGACCGGCATCGACGGCGCCGCCGCCCCGTCGTAGGTGAGGTGCTCGTAGATCTCGTCGGTGAGCACCCACAGCCCGTTCTCGTACGCCCAGCGGCCGATCTCCTCGACCAGCTCCGGCGGGTACACCGCGCCGGTCGGGTTGGACGGCGAGCAGAACAGCAGCACCTTGGTGCGCGGCGTCCGCGCGGCCTCGAGCTGGGCCACCGACACCAGGTAGCCGCTCTCCTCGTCGGCCACGACCGGCACCGGCACGCCCCCGGCCAGCGCGATCGCCTCGGGGTAGGTGGTCCAGTACGGCGCGGGCAGGAGCACCTCGTCGCCCGGGTCGAGCATCGTGGCGAAGGCCTCGTACACGGCCTGCTTGCCGCCGTTGGTCACCAGGACGTTCGCCGGGGTGACCTGCAGTCCCGAGTCGCGCGCGGTCTTGGCGACGATCGCCTCCTTGAGCGCCGGCAGCCCGCCCGCGGGGGTGTAGCGGTGCATCGCCGGCTGGCGGCAGGCGGTGACGGCGGCCTCGACGATGTAGTCCGGCGTCGGGAAGTCCGGCTCACCGGCGCCGAAGCCGATCACCGGCTTGCCCGCGGCCTTGAGCGCCTTGGCCTTGGCGTCCACCGCCAGCGTCGCCGACTCGGCGATCGCGGCGATGCGGCGGGAGATGCGCCGGTCGGCGGGCGACGGCCCGGGGGACGGGGCAGCGGACTCCGAGGGGGAGACGGCGGTCATGGCCCCATCATGTCGGAGGGCGGTGTGCGCGGTCGCCTCCGATCCCGGCCGCGACCCCGCCGGCGGCCCTCCCGCCCGACGCGCCGGTGGTCCCCGCCCGGCACGTCGGTGGCCCTGGCCCGGCGGGTTGGTGAAGCGTCCTCCGCGGTCCCGTACACTGGCTGTCCTGGGGCCACTGACCCCGCCACCGGCGTGCCCCGGAACCCCTCGCGGGGAATGGTGCCGAGCGGAGCGGGCCACGCGGTCCCGGGCCCGGCCCAGGGCACAGGGGTGTAGCTCAATTGGCAGAGCAGCGGTCTCCAAAACCGCAGGCTGCAGGTTCAAGTCCTGTCACCCCTGCCCGTGCCGCCGGCTCCCCGCCGGCGACGTGCACGACCCGTACGACAGCACGACCACCGACCGTCGGCCCCAGGACAACGGCCACCACCAGCGAGGCGAGCGAGGCGCAGTGAGCGACGAGAAGCCGGCACGCGAGGGCGACCCCCGCGCCGCCTCCGACGCCGAGCCGACCGACGAGCAGCTCGACCGGGAGGCGCCGGGCGTGGCCGACGCCGCCGAGCTGGAGGCCGCCGAGGCCGAGATCGCCGCCGAGGCCGAGAGCGACGAGGACAAGGTCGTGGCCGCGCGGCAGACCGGTGCCCGCCGCGGCGGCCGGATCACCGCCGAGGACGACGAGGACGACGAGCCGGCCCCCCGCTCCCGCCGGGCCGCCCGCGAGCGCACGCCGTCGCGTCCCGCCGGCCGGCCCGTCGAGGGCGGTGCGACCCGGTCGCGGGCCGCCGCCGAGCGCGACCGCGCCGCCGAGGCGCGGCAGCGGCGCAGCATCCGCCGGTTCCTCCGCGAGGTCGTCGCCGAGCTGCGCAAGGTCATCTGGCCGGGGCGCCGCGAGCTGATCACCTACACGACCGTCGTCATCGTCTTCGTGGCCTTCATCGTCGCGCTGGTGGCCGGCCTGGACCTCCTCTTCGCCCAGGGGGTGCTCGCCGTCTTCGGCTGAGCCCACCCGCGCCTGCACCACCGACAAGGAAGAGACACCGTGACCGACCCCCGCGAGCCCTTCGAGACCGACAGCGCCGTCCCGGCCACCGACCTCGACGACGCCCGCTTCGACGTGCGCGGCACCGTGGACGTCGAGACCGGCGCCGGCGAGACCGGGGCTGCCGAGGGCTCCGTCGACACCGCCGACCAGGACGCCCTCACCGGCGTGGCCGACGTGGCGCCCGACGTGGAGAGCGGTGACCCCGACAGCCTGACCACCGACCCGCTGGCCGCTCCGGCGGAGTCCTCCGACCTCGACGGGCTGGGCGACCAGACCGAGGACGACGAGGAGGCCGACCCGGCCGAGGCGATGCGCAAGGTGCTGCGCGGCCAGTTCGGCGACTGGTACGTCATCCACTCGTACGCCGGCTACGAGAACAAGGTGAAGACCAACCTGGAGTCGCGCATCCAGTCGCTGGACATGGAGGACTACATCTTCCAGATCGAGGTGCCCACCGAGGAGGTCACCGAGATCAAGAACGGCAAGCGCACCCAGGTCAACCGGAAGAAGCTGCCCGGCTACCTGCTCGTCCGCATGGACCTCAACGACGAGTCCTGGGGCGCGGTGCGCAACACCCCCGGGGTCACCGGCTTCGTCGGGGCGACGTCGCGCCCCTCGCCGCTGAGCATCGACGAGGTCGTCAGCCTGCTCGCTCCCGCGGCCGGCCCCCAGACGACCAAGGCGGCGGAGACGACGAGCACCGCCACCACGGCCGCCCCGACCACCGTCGTCGACTTCGAGGTCGGCGAGTCCGTCACCGTCATGGACGGCCCGTTCGCCACCCTCCCGGCCACGATCAACGAGATCAACGCCGAGCAGCAGAAGCTGCAGGTGCTGGTCTCCATCTTCGGCCGCGAGACGCCGGTCGAGCTGTCGTTCAACCAGGTCCAGAAGCTGTAGGACCTCGCTGCCCCCACCGCTCGCACGCTCGCGGCGGGGCCCTGCAGCGAGGCCGAACCGCACCGACTCGTCCACGAGGAAACAGAAGGAAGTCATGCCCCCCAGGAAGCGGTTGACCGCGGTCATCAAGCTCCAGATCAACGCCGGTGCGGCCACCCCCGCGCCGCCCGTCGGTCCGGCGCTGGGCCAGCACGGCGTCAACATCATGGAGTTCTGCAAGGCGTACAACGCCGCCACGGAATCGCAGCGTGGCAACGTGATCCCGGTCGAGATCTCGGTCTACGAGGACCGCTCGTTCACCTTCGTCACCAAGACCCCGCCCGCGGCCCGCATGCTGCTCAAGGCGGCCGGCGTGGAGAAGGGCTCCGGCGAGCCGCACAAGACCAAGGTCGCCACCGTCACGCGTGACCAGGTCCGCGAGATCGCGCAGACCAAGATGCAGGACCTGAACGCCAACTCCCTCGACGAGGCGGAGAAGATCATCGCCGGCACCGCCCGGTCGATGGGCATCACCGTCCAGTAGTCGAAGGACCCCGGTGCCCCCCAGCCCTCGCTCCGCTCGGGCCGGGTCCCCGCACCGGGGCCGTTCCAGCACGTCACCACCGTGGGAGGGCCGCGCCAGGCCCGCGCACCACACGACTCCCGGCCGAGGTGCCGGGGGAGAGGAACCACCATGGCGAAGCACGGCAAGAAGTACCGCGAGGTCGCGGCGAAGGTCGACCGCGAGAACCTCTACACCCCGCTGCAGGCGGCCTCCCTGGCCAAGGAGACGTCGCCGACGGCCTACGACGCCACCGTCGAGGTGGCCATGCGCCTGGGCGTCGACCCGCGCAAGGCCGACCAGATGGTCCGCGGCACGGTGAACCTGCCGCACGGCACCGGCAAGACCGCCCGCGTCATCGTCTTCGCGACCGGCGACAAGGCCGCCGAGGCCGAGGCCGCCGGCGCCGACGTCGTCGGCTCGGACGACCTGATCGAGCGCATCCAGGGCGGCTTCCTGGACTTCGACGCCGCGATCGCCACCCCGGACCAGATGGCCAAGGTCGGCCGGATCGCGCGCATCCTCGGCCCGCGCGGCCTGATGCCCAACCCGAAGACCGGCACGGTGACCCCCGACGTCACCAAGGCGGTCAACGACATCAAGGGCGGGAAGATCAACTTCCGCGTCGACAAGCAGGCCAACCTGCACCTGGTGATCGGCAAGGCCTCGTTCGACGAGACCAAGCTGGTGGAGAACTACGCCGCGGCCCTCGACGAGGTGCTGCGCGCCAAGCCGGCCGCCGCGAAGGGCCGGTACGTCAAGAAGGTCACCATCTCCACCACCATGGGCCCCGGCATCCCGGTCGACCCGAACCGCACCCGCAACCTGACGGTGGACGAGCCCAGCGCCTGAAACAGGACCCCGTCCTCCTCACCGCTCGCACGCTCGCGGCGAGCCTCTGGACGGGGCCGTCCACACCCGCACGTCACCAGGGGCCCCGTCGCGCATCGCGCGGCGGGGCCTCCGTCGTCCTCGGGCTGGTCAGGGCACGAACAGTTCCGCGGTGGCGAGGTCGCCGCCGGCACCGTCCAGACCACCCGTGACGAGCACCCGACCGTCCAACAGCCGGACGGCGACGTGTCGAGCCCGGGCCGTGCCGGGAGCGGGGGTGGCCGACCAGGTGTCGGTCGTCGGGTCGTACACCTCGGCACCCGGGACGGGACCGTTGTCGTCGAGCCCGCCGACGACCAGGACCGTCCCCGTGGTGAGCAGGGTGGCGGTGTGCAGGCCCTCACGGCCAGCCGTCATGGGCGAGATCGCCGACCAGGTCCCCGTCCCGGTGTCGCGGCGCTCTCCCGTCGAGAGCACGCCGTCGACGGTGTTGTAGCCGCCGACGGTCAGGACGTCCCCGGAGGGCAGCAGGAGAAGCGGGGGTCGGCCGATGTCGTCGGTCTGACGGACCTGCCTCATGGGGCAGGCAGCCGACCACGTGTCGGTCGCCGGGTCGTAGACCTCGGCGAGGGGGATCCCACCCTGGTTGACCACGTTGACCCCGCCGGCCACGAGCACGCGGCCGTCGGCGAGGAGCGTGGCCGGGTGGTGGTAGCGGGGACTGACCATGTGCGCCGCCGGTGTCCACGTGCCGGCTGCCGGGTCGAGCAGCTCGCAGGTCGCCAGATCCGTGTCCGCCGTGCGGTCGTAACCGCCGGAGACGAGGACGGGGCCGGTGTCCAGCAGCACTGCGGTGGGGTCCTCCCGTGGAACGGTGATCGTGCCCGCACTCGACCACGTGCCCGCAGCCGGGTCGTACCGCTCGATGTCGCGGACGTAGCCGTTCTGGGCATAGCCACCCAGCACGAGGACGCCGCCGCCGGGCAACCCGATGGCGGTGTGGTGGGCTCTGGCTGCCGACAGGCCGCCCGTCGGCAGCCACGCGTCGGTGAGCGGGTCGTACAACTCGGCGCTGGTCGTCGCCTGTCCGCCCGTGTCGCCCCCGGCGACCAGCACGCGACCGCCGGGCAGCAGCGTGCCGCTGTGCCCGCTGCGAGCCGTGCTCATCGACGCCGCCGCCACCCAGGTGCCGGTCAGGACTCCGGTCGTCGTCATGGCCGTTCCCCCTGCTGCGTGTCGGTGCGCGCTCCCGCGCCCGGGGTCATTGGCCCACCGACCCGTCAACGCCTCGTCACCGGAGACCAGGGCACCTCCGGGGTGGTGTCCCGCGGATGCCGGGCTGCCGCGGGGCCCACCGACGAGCCCGCTCCGACAGGCGTATGCTGGCCCCGTTCCCCCAACGACCGCTGGTCGTCGCACGTCCGCGTGCGATCGAAGGTCCCGGACTCCGGGCGGCCCGCGCAGGAGGACGGTTCGATCGGCGCGGCGCCGTGTGCCCGCGTTCTTCGCCCCGTGCGCCTGCGCCGGGGCGTTCCTCGTCTCCGGGTCCGGTTGATCGCCCGCCGTCGTGCACCGGCCGGTGGTCCGCCCGACAGACGAGAGGAGGCCTATGCCCACGCAGGCGAAGGCCGCGGTGATCGACGAGATCACCGAGCGGTTCCAGGCGTCCAGCGCGGCGGTGCTCACCGAGTACCGCGGGCTGACCGTGGCCCAGCTGACCCAGCTGCGCCGTTCCCTCGGTGAGGGCAGCAGCTACGCCGTCGTCAAGAACACCCTGACGAAGCGGGCCGCGGAGCAGGTCGGTCACGCCGACCTGGCGCCGCTGCTCAACGGCCCGACCGCGATCGCCTTCATCGAGGGCGACCCGGTCACCGCGGCCAAGGCCATCCGTGACTTCGCGCGCACCAACCCGCTGCTCGTCGTCAAGGGCGGCGTGGTCGAGGGCCGCACCGTCGGCCCGGCCGAGGTCACCGCCCTCGCCGACGTCGAGCCGCGCGAGGTCCTGCTGGCCAGGCTGGCCGGCGCGATGCTGGGCAACCTCAGCAAGGCTGCGGGCCTGTTCCAGGCCCCGCTGTCCCAGGTCGCCCGGCTGGCCGCCGCGCTGCAGGAGAAGAAGCCCGCCGAGGGTGACGACTCCGCCGCGGCCGCCCAGGCCTCGGATGACGTAGCTGCTGACACCACCACCGACACCGCTGACGCCGCGGACGCTGCGGCCAGCACCGACTGACCCCAGAAGGAGAGATCATGGCCAAGCTGTCCACCACGGAGCTGCTCGACGCGTTCAAGGAGATGACGCTGCTCGAGCTGTCCGACTTCGTGAAGCAGTTCGAGGAGACCTTCGAGGTCACCG
>DATIMX010000363.1:0-5306 GCA_035474935.1 Geodermatophilus sp.
AGGCGACCAGGCCCGGACGGGGGCATGGCGCCGAGCGGCGGTTGCCAGGGGCGATGGGTCGTCCAGCGACACGTCGGCCACACCGGGCCCGGCCGTCGTCCAGACCCGCAGCCGGGCGCCGTCCCGGTCGATCACCCCGACGGCACCGGAGTCGGCCAGCAGGCCGATGCCGGAGCCGACCAGCACCTCGGCGATCGCGCCGATGGTCGCGGCGGTCGCCAGCCCGGCCGTCACCTCCTGCAGGGCCTCCACCCGGCGCCGCGCCGCGGCCTCCCGCCGGGACACCGACCGGGCGCGCTCCCGCTCGGCGATCTCCACGGCCAGCAGCCAGGCGCCGAGGACCGCCACGGCGATGAACAGCTGCAGGACGGCGGCCTCCACCTGCGGTGAGTCGCTGAGCGGGGCCCACGGGCCGCGCCCGACCACGGTCATGACGTTGGCGGTGACGGCGACCACCAGGCCGGCCTCGGTGACGACGGCCACCCCGTAGCGGAGCGCCAGCCAGAACAGCCATGGCAGCGTCAGGTACGCCAGCGCCACGGTGACCGGCCAGAAGACGGCCACCGTCACCCCGGCGGTCGCCAGCAGGAGCAGCGCCCGCCGGACCGGGCCGGGGGCGCCGGACCGGCCACGGTCCAGCCGCCAGGTCAGCACCGCGCCGGCCACGACGAGCACCCCGAGCCCGTCGCCGGCCCAGAACGGGAGCAGGCCGTCCGGCACGGCGGGCCCCTGCGAGAGGTGGATGGTCAGCGAACCGATCAGCCCGCCCACGAAGGGGCCGGCCAGCACACCGCAGAGCAGGAAGCCCCCGAGGTCGCGGCGGTGGCTCAGATCCGGGTCCGGGGCGAACCGGCGGAACAGGGTGGCGCCGACGAGGGGCTCGGCGGTGTTGGCCAGGACGAACCCCCAGACCGCGACCGGGCCGATCCCCTGCGTCCGGTCGATGGCCACCTCGACGAGCGCGGCCGTGGCCAGGATCCACGGCCACCGGCGCCGGTCGCTCAGCACCAGCGCGGAGAAGGTCACCCCGGCCGGCAGGAACAGAACGGCGCCCGTGCTCGACGACTCGAACAGCACGAAGGAAGTGATCGACCCGGCGGCGTACCCCGCGGCGACGGCGAGGATCAGCCGCCACGGCACGGGCAAGCGCGTCATCCCGGCCTCCGCCGCTGAAGGACTCCCGCGCGCCTGTTCGACGAGATCAACGCGAGGCCAACCCTTCCATGCGCCCGCCCGACGGGATAGAGGCCGGACAGGTCGTGCACCAAGGCAGGCCGCGGTGGCCAGAAAGCTATACAGCGCACCGCGTTGACGACCAGCGTCGCCCGACACAGTTCCGGAACGGGGGGCGGCTCCCCTTCCTGACCGGCAGCTCCTGACCGGCGGCCCAGCGGCCCCCGTTTCACTCTTTGGTCAGCAGCGCCTTCGCAGGTGATGGCGCGGACAGTGGTGCCGGGCCACGCCGACGGGCTTCCCCCGCGTCGGGGCGCCTGTTCAGGCCTCGGTGTCCCGCTGGGCGCGCTCGACGGTGTCCCGGGCGATGTCCCGGATCTTGCGGTTGCTCGTCTGGGACTGGCGGCAGAGCAGGTCGAAGGCCTCGTCGGGGGAGATGTGGTGCTGCCCGATGAGGATGCCTTTCGCCTGGTCGATGACCGCCCGGGACTCCAGGGCGCGCTGCAGGTTAGCGGCCAGGCTGGCGGTGCTGGCGTAGACGCTGGCGTTGGCCACGGCGACGGCGGCGTAGCCGGCGAAGGCGGTGGCCACCTCCTGGGTGGCCTCGTCGAACGGGTGGTCATCGGTGCCGTAGATGTTGAGCCCGCCGACGGCGCGTTCGGGGATCGGCAGCCCGATCGACATGGTGTGGGTGATGCCGTGGCGGGCGGCGACGCGGCCGAAGTCGGGGTAGGTGGGGCTGTGGGCGGTGTCGGGGATGGAAATGACCGTGCCGGAGAGGGCGGCGTCCATGCAGGGCCCGAACCCGGCGTCGTACTGCCGCTCGTCGAGGTAGGCCGCGAGCGCTCCGCTGAACGCCACGGTGGACACCTGCTCCTGCTGCAACAGGGTGACCGAGACGTCGGCCGCCCCGGGAATGGTCTGCTGGGCGAGCTCGGCGACGCGGGCGATGATCTGGGACAGCGGCTGAGCGCCGAGCATGATCTTGCTCAGCTCGGCGAATGCGGTGCGCGGGTCGGGGCGCTCACCGGCAGGTCCGGGGTGTGTGGAATCCATGAGGAGTTCCGATCCGCGGTGGATCGGGATGGGCTGCGGTCCTTGCCTCGCGGCAGTCCACGGAGGGCGGCGTCACCGGCCGGGGCACGAGCGCGAGCCGGGACGGGGACCGGCATCCGGCTGCTCCGAACACCGTCGCCGGCCCGGATCAGCACCGCCTCGCTGTGTGATCCGACCGACTGTCCAGGCAACGCTACTCCTGCCGAAGGGCTCCGCCCCGCCGGAATCGACGCCCCCCTGCAGCCCGGCCGGTGCTGGAACCCTCCGGCCGGGCTGACCGCCGATGAGATCTACGGGCAGGACAAGCGGCTGCGGGTGTGGTGCGAGCAGCGCGGCCTGCCTCACGTGCTGGTAACCCGCAGCAACGACGCGGTGGCCACCGTCGACTGGCGCCAGCGCCGGGTGCGCGCGCTGATCGCCGAGGTGCCCGCCGAGGCCTGGGCTCGGCGGGCAGCCGGTGCCGAATCACCGGTGCTGCGTCGCGTGGCGGTACTCGAGAAGCGCGTTGAGGTTGGCCTCGGCCCGCGTTAGGCGGTCCAGGATCTGCCGGTCGCTCGTCCTCGCACAGAGCGATCGCGCCACCCGCAGCTCGGCGAGGGCACGGACGATGAGCCCGTCGAGGATGGCGAAGCGGTCCGAGGGGGCCGCAAGAGCCGTCATGGCGGACCTCCCGTGGTCGTCACGGCTCGGACGAACCGGGCCCGGGTGGGACGTCGGGCTGCGTCCCCGCCCCACCGGAGACTGGCCCGTCGAGGGCAACCCGGTCATCGTCCGCCGCAGACGACCGTGGAGCGGGGGCCGGCGCGCGGGAGCCGGCCCGCCGGCGGCCCCGGCCGGATCCGGCGGACCGCTCGGGGGCAGGTGCGCCCGATGCCCCCGCGCCGGATGCCCCCGCGAGCAGGACCCGCGCCCACCGCCGGTCCGGGTCCTGGGCGACCAGCAGGGCGTGCACGAACAGCGTCAGTGGGACCGCCAGGATCGCGCCCAGGGGTCCCAGGACCACCGTCCACAGCAGGACGGACAGGAAGGTCAGCGTGACCGACAGGCCGACGGTGTCGCCCACGACGAGCGGCTGGATCACCGACTGCAGCACGAAGTTCGCCGCGCAGTAGATGAGGATGACGATGAGCGCCTGCCGCGGGCCGCCGTCCAGGAGGGCGAGCAGAGTGGGCGGCGCCAGCCCCAGGAAGAACCCGATGTTGGGGACGTAGTTGGTCAGGAAGGACAGCAGGCCCCACAGCAGGGCCAGCGGGACCCCCAGCAGGACCAGCCCGATCGTGTCCACGACGGCGACGGCAAAGCCGAAGGCAGTGGTCACCACCAGGTAGCTGCGGGTGTTGCGGGCGAAGTCGCCGAGGGCCGCGCGCATCCGCCAGGTGCCGGGCACCGCGGCCAGTCGCTCGGGCATCCCGTTGGCGTCGACCGCCATGAAGAGCACCGTCGCCAGCACGAGGACCAGCGCACCGACCGAGCCCGCCACGCCGCGCAGCAGCCCGCCGATCGCGGAGAGGACCGAGGACAGGTTTAGCGAGCTCACCATCTGCTCCACCTGCTCCCGGCCGATGCCCGCCGCGGTCAGCGTGCCGCGCACGTCGGCCACCAGCTGCTGCCACTCGTCGGCGTACTGGGGCAGGACGGTCGCGAGCTGGCCGACCGAGACGACGAGGGCGGCGGTGAAGGCGATCAGCCCGCCGTCCACGAGCACGACGGCCACCGCGACCGCGAGCCCACGCCGCACGCCGCGGCGGACCAGCACGCCCACCAGCGGGTGGGCAGTGACGGTCAGCACCAATGCCAGGAGGACGGGGGCGAGGAGCCTCGCGTAGGTGGAGATTCCCCAAAGCGCGCCGGCCACGCCGGCGAGTCCCAGCACCACGGTGAGCCACAGCGGCAGGGACCGTCGGACCTCGGGCTCCGGCATGCCGCCGACGATCGTCGTCGTCGCCGATCCCGACGTCACCTCGACGGGATGAGCGGCCGTCAGTCGTAGAGGGCCGAGGTCCGCAGCAGCAGGTCCTGCACCGAGCGGTTCTCCCCGCTCACCAGCACCCAGACCAGTCCGATGGGGAAGATCGTGCAGAGCGCCGCCCGCGTTGCGCACCGCTTCCAGCCCAGCCGGGCGCCCCGGTCGTCGGCCACGCGCAGCCCCAGCAGCCGGTCGCCGTACGTGCGGCCGGCCACGGCCCAGGTGACGGTGAAGTAGACCGCCTGGACGCCAAGCCCCAGGAGGAGCAGCGTCGCCGGCGCCGCTGCGGGGAACGTGAAGGTGGTCGGGGACAGGAGGAACCGGGCAGCCGAGACGGCCGCGTACCCGCCCCCCACCAGCAGCGCGACGACGAGCACGTCCACCACGTTGGCCAGTGACCGGGTGACCAGGCCGGCGCGGGCCCCCCGGATGCCGGCGCGGGCAGCCGCGACGGGAAGCGGCGCTGGCGCCTCGTGCCAGGGACGGCCGGTGCTGGGAGAGGGCCGCTCGTCAGCCGTGGTCACCGGTGTGCCCCGGTCCGTCGGGCCCGGCGGTGCGGTCCGCCGTCGCGGTGCGGCGGCCGTGCCGGTGCAGCAGTCGGTCGACGATCCGCTCCACCGCCCGGTCGGCGTCCGCACCCTGGTCGCGCACGCTGCGCACCATGTCGGAGGTGACCGAGTCGCTCGAGGCGCGCAGCAATCCGGGCAGGTCGATCACCGCGACGACGTACCGGGCCAGGCCCGCGATGTCCGCGCGGGCGATCACCCGGTCGACGTCGGCGCGGTCGACGATGGCGTCGATGTCCACGCGGTCGAGGATGCGGGCGATGTCGACGCGATCCACGGCGGCGTCCAGGTCCGCCCGCGCCACGACGGCGTCGAGGTCCACGCGGTCGAGGACGCGGGCGATGTCGGCGCGGTCGACGATGGCGTCGACGTCGACGCGGTCGAGGATGCGGGCGATGTCGACCCGGTCCACCACGGCGTCGAGGTCGACGCGGTCGAGGACGCGGGCGATGTCGACCCGGTCCACCACGGCGTCCAGGTCCACCCGCTCGAGGATGCGCGCGATGTCGACGCGGTCGACGGAGGCGTCCAGGTCGACCCGCGCC
>DATIMX010000364.1:0-9323 GCA_035474935.1 Geodermatophilus sp.
GGGACGACGATCACCCGCTACTGCTCGTCCTCGCTGCAGACCACGCGCATGGCCATGCATGCGATCAAGGCCGGCGAGGGCGACGTCTTCATCTCTGCCGGCGTCGAGATGGTGTCCCGGTTCGTGAAGGGCAACAGCGACTCGCTGCCCGACACCCAGAACCCGGTGTTCGCCGACGCGGAGGCACGGGTCGCGAAGGTCGCCGAGAGCGGCGCGGACAGCTGGCGCGACCCGCGCGAGGACGGCGACGTCCCCGACATCTACATCGCGATGGGCCAGACCGCGGAGAACCTCGCGCGGCTCAAGGGCGTCACGCGCCAGGAGATGGACGAGTTCGCCGCACGCTCGCAGAACCTCGCGGAGAAGGCCATCGCCGACGGCTTCTGGGAGCGGGAGATCACCCCGGTCACCACGCCGGACGGCACCGTGGTCAGCAAGGACGACGGTCCGCGACCGGGCACCACGCTGGAGGGCATCTCCGGCCTCAAGCCGGTCTTCCGCCCCGACGGCCGGGTCACCGCGGGCAACGCCTGCCCGCTCAACGACGGCGCCGCCGCGGTCGTGGTCATGAGCGACACCAAGGCCCGCGACCTGGGGCTGACCCCGCTGGCCCGCATCGTCTCCACCGCGGTCACCGGCCTCTCGCCGGAGATCATGGGCTACGGCCCGGTGGACGCCTCCAAGCTCGCGCTGCAGCGCGCCGGGATGAGCATCGGCGACATCGACCTGGTCGAGATCAACGAGGCCTTCGCCGCGCAGGTCATCCCGAGCTACCGCGACCTGGGCATCGACATCGACAAGCTGAACGTGCACGGCGGGGCGATCGCCGTCGGCCACCCCTTCGGCATGACCGGCGCCCGCATCACCGGCACGCTGATCAACGGCCTGCAGACCAAGGACAAGACCTTCGGTCTGGAGACGATGTGTGTGGGTGGCGGCATGGGCATGGCGATGGTCCTGGAGCGCCTTTCCTGAAAGAGGGACCCCCCGCCCCCCACCGTCGAGGACCCCATCCTCCTCACGCCTCGCAGGCTCGGGATGAACCTCGGGACGGGGCCGGCGGCGGGGCCCTGCAGGGGGGCCTCGACCTCCGGTGGTCCCCACCAACGGCCAGTGGCCCGGCCCCCTCGCGGGGACCGGGCCACTGGTGTTCACGGCCCCGTCCCGGGTCCCACCCTGAGCCTGCGACGGGTGGGGAGGACGGGGTCCGTGTTCAGTCGCTCTGGAGGTACGACAGCAGCCGCAGGATCTCCAGGTACAGCCAGACGACGGTCACGAGCAGACCGAAGGCGATGTACCAGGCGAACTTCGCCGGGGCGCCGCGGCGGATCGCCTCGTCGGCCATGTCGAAGTCGAGCAGCAGCGAGAACGCCGCGACGCCGATCACGACCAGGCTGAAGATGATGGCCAGCGGGCCACCGTCGCGCAGGCCCAGGCCGCCGGGGACGAAGAAGCCGGCCACCAGGTTGACCAGGACCAGCGCCAGCACACCGAACATCGCGCCGACGATCCAGCGGGTCAGCTTGGGGGTGACCCGGATGGCGCCGGTCTTGTAGACGACCAGCATGCCGGCGAAGACGCCGAAGGTGCCGACCAGCGCCTGCATCACGATGCCGGGCCACAGCTGGTTGAACGCCTCGCTGATGGCGCCGAGCGCGACGCCGTACAGCGCGCCGTAGGACAGCGTGGCCACCGGGTTGGCGACCTGCTTGAACGCGATGACCAGGCCGAGCACCAGGGCCACGAGGACCGCGGGCAGGGCCAGCCCGAACGCCAGCTCCTGCGGGAGCAGCGCCCAGGTGACGGCGGCCGAGAGGACGGTGACCAGGAAGGCCAGGCCCGTCTTCTGGACGACGTCGTCCATCGTCATGTAGCGGGTGGTGGGCGGGGCGTACGGCGACTGCGCGTACGGCGACGGCGCAGCGTACGGGTCCTGCGTCCCGTAGCCGTACTGCGGAGCGCCGTACTGGGGCGCGCCGCCCCACGGGGACCGCTGGCCGTGGCCGGGGCCCGTGTTCTGGAGTCCCCGGCCGAAGACCGGGTTGGAGCTGGGCATCGTCATCTCCTCGAGGTGACCTGGCTGTCGTGGGGCCCACGGTCCTGCACCCCACTCGTCCAGGTCAACGCCCCAAGGGCCCTGCACGTTCCTGGATGTCCCCTGGACACCCGGACGGGGGTGCGCAGACGCCGCGGGGCGGCCCCCTGCAGGGGGTCCCGCCACCAGCTCGCGAGTGGCGGGGCAGGGGCCTCGCTCAGGCGGTGTCACCCACGTGGTCCTGGTCCTGCCCGCCACCGCCGGCCTGGGGCGCCTCCCCGGGCGGCGTGAGCCGGTACTGCCGCGCCTGCGGGTCGCCCTGGTAGGTGCCGCCGGGGACCGGCTGGCCGGCCACGCCGTTGACCCGCTGGGTGTCGTACGCCAGCGTCAGGACGGCGTAGGCGATGGCGTCGGAGTTCTGGTCGAGCGCCATGGGGTCGAGGTTGGCGATGTCGTCACCGACCTGGTGGTAGTTCGGGTCGTAGGCGACGCCCGCCTCACCGCCGTAGGCCGCGACCTGGTACTCCTGCTTGAGCTGCTCGGCGCCGGTGAAGAGACCACCCGCGGGGATGCCTGCGATCGCGAACGCCTGGTAGTCACTGCGGCCGCTGAACTCGGTGCCCTCGTAGAAGAGCCCACGCTCCTCGTAGAAGTCCTCGAACACGTACTCGATCTGCGCCGAGCCCTCGGGGACGAAGAAGGGGTTCTGCTCGGTCGGCGGCGGGACGGTGAAGGTCGACTGGTCGCCGTCGTAGATGAACCGGGCGAAGTTCGGCGAGCCGACCATGTCGAAGTTCAGGTACAGGCCGATGTCCTCGCGCTGCTCGGGGGTCAGCGACGCCACGTAGTGGTCCGACCCGAGGAGGCGGAGCTCCTCGGCACCCCACCAGGCGAAGCGGACCGTGTTGGGGAGCTCCGTTCGGGACAGGTTCTCGGCGACCTCGATCAGCGCCGCACTGCCCGAGCCGTTGTCGTTGATGCCCGGACCGGCGAGCACCGAGTCCAGGTGGGCACCGGCCATCACCACGTTGTCCGAGGTGGCACCGGGCAGCTCGGCGATCACGTTCTCCGTCGTGCGCACCTCGCTGGTCGAGTCGACCGCGACCCGCACCTGGTCACCGGCGAGGTCGGTGCCCGCCGCGGCGGCCACCCCGATCACCGGGACGGTCACCCCAGGGCTGCCCAGGGTGCCCTGCACCACGCCGGTGCGGTCCTCGGCCCCGCCGTCGTTGAAGACGATGACCGCTGTCGCGCCGGCGGCCTGGGCGTTCTGCGCCTTGACGCCGAAGGTGCAGGTGCCGCGCTCGACGAGGGCGACCTGCCCGGCGACCGCCGCCGGGAAGTCCTCGGCCTCGCAGCCGCTGGAACCCGAGTCGACGTCGACCGGCACGGCGGTGCCCGTGACGTCCCCGCTGCCCGAGTAGGTCATCACCGCGTAGTCGGTGCCCTCGGCGAAGGTGGCGGGGTCGGGCGACAGCCGCTCGAAGGAGCTCCCGTTCAGCTGGAAGAACGGGAACTCGAACGCCTGCCGCGAGACCTCCCAGCCGGCCTTCTCCAGCCGCCTCTCCACGTAGCGGACCGAGTCGGCGTGGCCCTCGGTGCCGGAGGCGCGGTTGCCGCCGTTGCGGTCGGCGATCTCCTGCAGCGCCTCGAGGTGCTGCAGGATCCCGTCGAGGGTCACGCAGTCGGTGAGCTCGGCGACGGTGTCGTTGACCTGCTTCTCGCACGCCCTGCTGCCGTGCGGCGTCGCGCCGGCCGGGCCGGCGAGGGTGACGGTGCCGGCCAGCGTGAGCGCGCCGGCGGCGCCGAGCGCCACCGCCCGCGCCCAGGGGGAGTCGGTTCGGGTCATGCAGGGTCCCCCTCTGCTCGCGGGTGTCTCGACGCTGAGACACCGTGTGTGACCGCTGTCACTCTCTGTCGGGTGACAGTGCACCGTCAAGCCTTGACGCGGGCGCACCGGCCCACGAGTGCCCCCGGTCGGGTTCGAACCGACACTGGGACCCTTTTAAGGGGCCTGCCTCTGCCAGTTGGGCTACGGGGGCCGCCGAGGACGCCAGCCCGGCGGTCAGCCTGCCCGCAGGGTGCCGGACTGGGCCTTGTCCTCCGCCGAGGGCGGCGGCAGCGAGCCGGTCCGGCCGGTGTTCGCGGCCTGGACGAACTCGCGGCGCGGGTCCTGCAGCTGGCCCAGCGAGATGATCTCCCGGCGGAAGAGCGCGGCCATGGTCCAGTCGGCCACGACCCGGGCCTTGCGGTTGAAGGTGGGCACCCGGCTGACGTGGTAGGTGCGGTGCATGAACCAGGCCGGCCAGCCCTTGAGCTTCACGCCGTAGACCTGCGCGACGCCCTTGTGCAGGCCCAGGCTGGCCACCGAGCCGGCGTAGGAGTGCCGGTAGGGCTCGGGCTCGCGGCCCTCGAGCGTCGCGACGATGTTGTCGGCCAGCTGCTTGGCCTGCCGGACGGCGTGCTGCGCGTTGGGCGCGGTGGTCGCGCCGGGGCTCTCCTTGGTGAGGTCCGGGACGGCGGCGAGGTCACCGGCCGACCACGCGTCGGGCAGCCCCTGCACCTGCAGGGTCGCCTCGCAGAGGACCCGTCCGCGCCCGTCGACGGGCAGGTCGGTCTCGGCCAGCATCGGGTTGGGCTTGGTGCCCGCCGTCCACACCAGCGTGTCGCTGTCGAACTCGTCGCCGTCGCTGAGCCGGACGTGGCAGTCGGACACCGATTCCAGCCGGGTGTTGAGCCGGACGTCCATCCCACGCGCCGTCAGCTGCTTGACCGTCCAGGCGGCCATGTCCAGGTCGACCTCGGGCAGGATCCGGCCCATCGCCTCGACCAGCACCCAGCGCATGTCCGCCGGGGACAGCCGCGGGTAGTAGTGCGTGATGGCGTAGTGCGCCATGTCCTCGAGCTCGGCGAAGGCCTCCACGCCCGCGTACCCGCCGCCGACGAAGGTGAAGGTCAGCGCGCGGCGGCGGACCTCCGGGTCGTCGGTCGAGCTGGCGGCGTCCAGCCGGGCCAGCACGTGGTTGCGCAGGTAGATCGCCTCGCCGACGTTCTTGAAGCCGATGCCGTGCTCGGCCAGCCCCGGGATGGGCAGCGTACGGGCGACGGAGCCCGCGGCCATCACCAGCACGTCGTAGCGGAGCTCGTAGGGCTCACCCACGAGGGGGGCGATCCGGGCCCGCTTCTCCGCGTGGCCCAGCCCGGTCACCGCCCCGGTGACCACCCGGCACCGCGGCAGCGTCCGGCGCAGCGGCACCACGACGTGACGCGGCTCCACCGAGCCGGCCGCGGCCTCGGGGAGGAACGGCTGGTAGGTCATGTGCGGCTGGGGGTCGACGACGATGACCTCCGCCCGCCCGTGCGAGAGGCGCTTCTGCAGCCGTAGGGCGGTGTAGAGCCCGACGTAGCCGCCGCCGACGATGAGGACCACGGGTCGGTCTGCCATGCGCCCGAGCCTAGGGCCGGGACGGCACCTCGGGCAGGTCGGCGAGCTCGGTGGCCCGGGTCAGGACGGCGTCCAGCATCGGCTCGGTGAGCTTGCCGGTGAAGGTGTTCTGCTGGCTGACGTGGTAGCTGCCCAGCAGGGTCAGCGGCCCGCGCGGCCCCTCCAGGGACACCTCGACGCCGTGCCCGAACGGCGGCCGCGGCCGCGGCCGCGCGTAGCCGGCCTCGGCCAGCACCGGCCACAGCGCCGTCCAGCCGAACCCACCGAGGACGACGGCGACCCGCAGCCGCGGCAGCAGCGCCAGCTCCCGCGCCAGCCACGGCGAGCAGGTGTCCCGCTCCTCGGGGGTCGGCGCGTTCGCCGGTGGCGCGCAGCGGACCGCGGCGGCGACCCGCACGCCGGTGAGCTCCAGCCCGTCGCCGACGTGGGTGGACGTCGGCTGGTTGGCCAGGCCGGCCCGCCACAGCGCGGCGAAGATCCAGTCGCCGCTGCGGTCACCGGTGAACACCCGTCCGGTGCGGTTGCCCCCGTGCGCCGCCGGCGCCAGCCCGACGACGGCGATCCGGGCATCGGCCGGGCCCAGCCCCGGCACCGGCCGGCCCCAGTACTCCTCGTCGCGGAAGGAGGCCCGCTTCACGCGGGCGACCTCCTCCCGCCAGGCCACCAGGCGCGGGCAGGCGCGGCAGCCGGAGACCCGGGCGTCGAGGACGGTGAGGTCGCGGGCGCCGCGCGCCGAGCGGACGACCCCGGCCGGAGTGCGGGTGACCGGGAAGCCGGCTGCGTCGGTTGCCACGGGCTCCAGCAGACCACTCGGGCGAGCGCGGGAGCCCCGCGGGGCGGCATGATCGCCGGGTGGCCCGAAAGAAGAAGCAGAAGGCACCGCTGACCTGGAAGCTCCTGGGCACCGGCACGGCGGTCCCCGCGGGGATCGCCGTCCGGAAGCTCAGTGACGCCGCCTGGTACGCCGTGCGCGGCACTCCCCCGCCCAAGAACCCGGCCGCGCCGGGCGTCGGCTGGGGTGAGGCCCTGACGTGGGCGGCGGTGTCGGGGGTTGCCGTGGCGGCCGGCCGGCTGGTCGCCGCCCGGGGCGCGGCGGCGGCCTACCAGTCGCTGACCGGCAAGCTGCCGCCCGGGGTCAACGAGGGCTCTCCCTGACCGGTCCACGGGCCAGCTGCAGCGCGATGCCGTCGAGGATGTCGTGCTCGCTGACCACGACGTCGTCGAGCGCGAAGGCGTCCATGAGCACCCGCAGGATGAGCGAGCCGGCGCCGATGACGTCGACCCGGCCCGGGTGCATGACCGGGTACGCGGCGCGCCGCTCCCGCGTGGCGGTGAGCAGCCCGGCGGTCACCGCGCGGACGGCGGACACCGGGATCCGCGAGCCGTGGATGGCCGCCGGGTCGTAGGCCGGCAGGTGCAGGGCGAGCGCCGCGACGGTGGTGACCGAGCCGGCGAGGCCCACGAGGGTGGCGGCCTCCCCCACGGGGACGACGGCGGCGACGTCGGCCAGTGCGGCGCGGATGTCGGCCTCGGCGCGCTGGATCTCGTCGGCCGAGGGCGGGTCGCCGTGCAGGTGCCGCTCGGTCAGCCGCACGCAGCCGACGTCGACCGAGCGGGCCGCGCGCACCCCGGCCGCGTCGCCGAGCACGAACTCGGTGGAGCCGCCGCCGATGTCGACGACCAGGTACGGCGGGTGGGGGCGGGCCTGGCCGTGCGCGGCGACCGCGGCGTCCAGCGAGGCGGTGGCGCCGAGGAAGGACAGCTGCGCCTCCTCGTCGCCGGGGACGACGTCGGGCAGCTGGCCGAGGGTGGCCAGCACCATCGCCTCGAAGTCGGCGCGGTTGGCGGCGTCCCGGCTGGCGCTGGTGGCGACCATGCGGACCGCCGTCGCGCCGAGCTCGCGGGCCTGGGCGGCGTACTGCGCCAGGACGACGCGGGTGCGCTCGATGGCCTCCGGGGCGAGCCGGCCGGTGGCGTCGACGCCCTGGCCGAGCCGGACGACCTCCATGCGGCGCAGCAGGTCGGTGTGCGGTCCCTCCGGCGGGACGTCGGCGACCAGCAGGCGGATGGAGTTGGTGCCGCAGTCGATGGCCGCGACGCGGGTCATCGCCCCTCCTCGTCCCTGGCTCGACTCCGGCCTCGGTCCGCTCCTCGGTCGCCGGCGCTCCCTGCGAGGCTCGCTCGGCCGTCGTCTTCGGCGGTCGGCGCGCACGGCCCGTTCGCCCACCACTCCCCCATCTCGGCCACCGCGCGGTCGCCGACCGGGTTGACCCCCGGGCCGGCGGCGAGCGCGTGCGCGGCCAGGGCGTGCAGGCACTTGACCCGGTCCGGCATGCCACCGGCGGTGTCGCGGGTGGGCAGCTCGCCGAGGGCGTCGCGCTCGGCCAGGTAGGCCTCGTGGGCGGCGCGGTAGCCAGCGGCCAGCTCCGGGTCGGTGCCCAGGTCGGCCTGCCACTCCCGCATCCGGCCGGTGGACTCCAGCCGGCTGGCCGCGGCACTCGCCCGCGGGCAGGTCAGGTAGTACAGCGTCGGGAACGGGGTGCCGTCCTCCAGCCGTGGGGACGTCTGCACGACGTCGGGCTGGCCGCACGGGCAGCGGTGCGCGACCGTCCGCAGGGCACGCGGCGGCCGGCCGAGCTGGCGGGCCACGACCTCCCGCTCCTCCGGCGTGATCGGTCCACTCACTCGCTGGGCTCCTCGCTGGCGCTCGCCGGCCGCGTTCGCGTCACTGCCGTACACATCGGTGAGCTCGCGAGCTCGCTCACTTGCCGGGCTCCTCGTCGCCGTCGGCCACCGCGACCGACTGCAGCAGCGCCTCGTACCAGGGCAGGTCGAGGTCCTCGGGCTCCGGCACCGTGCCGGCGTCCCCCTCGACGGCCTCGCCGTCCACCACGACCACCAGCCGGTCACCCGGCAGGACGTACGCCAGCCGCTCGCGGGCCTGCCGGGCCTGGTAGTCCGTGTCCGTCTGCCGCTCCAGCTGCTCCTGGAGCTGCTCGGCCCGCTGGTCGAGGGCGGTGCCCTCCGCGGCCAGCCGGGTCAGCTCGGCACGACCGGCCAGGAACTGGCGCACCGGGCCGGCCAGGGTGAGCAGCAGCACCAGCACCAGGCCGGCCAGCAGCACCGCGCGGCCGGTGACCAGGGGACGCCGGGGCGCACCGCCGGCCGGCGCCGGCCGCGCCGTGCGGCGGACGGCCCGCTTCGGCTCCGGCCGGCTGCCCGCACCCGAGCGGGAGCCGGCCGGCACCGGACGGGACGCCGCACCCGACAGCGGGCGTCCGGTGGCGCGCCGTCGTCCGGAGGGCGCCGCGCCCGACCCGCCGCGGCGGCCGCGCGCCGCGCTCATGGGCGGGCGCGACCGGTCACTCGCCGGCCGCCGTGCCCAACCGCGGGAAAGCGGCCGCACCGGCGTAGCGGGCGGCGTCGTCCAGCTCCTCCTCGATGCGCAGCAGCTGGTTGTACTTGGCGACGCGCTCGCTGCGGGCCGGCGCACCGGTCTTGATCTGCCCGCAGTCGGTGGCGACGGCGAGGTCGGCGATCGTGGTGTCCTCGGTCTCACCGGATCGGTGGCTCATCATGCAGCGGTAGCCGTTGCGGTGCGCCAGGTTCACCGCGTCCAGCGTCTCGGTGAGCGTGCCGATCTGGTTGACCTTCACCAGCAGCGCGTTGGCCGCGTTCCGGGCGATGCCGTCGGCCAGCCGGGCCGGGTTGGTGACGAACAGGTCGTCGCCGACGATCTGCACCCGGTCGCCGAGGGCGGCGGTCAGCGCGATCCAGCCGTCCCAGTCCTCCTCGGACAGCGGGTCCTCGATGGAGACGATCGGGTAGGCGTCGACCAGGCCG
>DATIMX010000365.1:0-2122 GCA_035474935.1 Geodermatophilus sp.
TGCACGGCCTCTCGCCGCTGCGGTACTTCGCCGGCGCGTGGCCGGCCATCCAGCTGGCGTTCGTGTCCCGCTCCTCGATCGGCACCCTGCCGGTGACCGAGCGGGTGACCGAGCAGAACCTCGGGGTGCCGCGGTCCTACGCGTCCTTCGCCGTCCCGCTGGGCGCCACCACGAAGATGGACGGCTGCGCGGCGATCTACCCGGCGCTGTCCGCGATCTTCGTGGCGCAGTTCTTCGGCGTCGACCTCGGCCTCACCGACTACCTGCTGATCGCGCTGGTCTCGGTCGTCGGCTCGGCGGCCACGGCCGGGGTGACCGGCGCGGTGGTCATGCTGACGCTGACCCTCTCCACGCTGGGCCTGCCGCTGGCCGGCGTCGGCCTGCTGCTGGCGATCGACCCGATCCTGGACATGGGCCGGACCGCGGTGAACGTCGCCGGTCAGGCGCTGGTCCCGACGATCGTCGCCAAGCGCGAGGGCATCCTCGACGTGGACCGGTACCGGTCGACCTCCACGGTCGACCCGGTGGCCCGGGTCGAGGTGGACGACGACCTGCGCCAGCCCGTGACGGTCTAGAAGACGACACCCGTCCTCCCCACCCGTCGCAGGCTCAGGGCGGGCCCGGGGCGGGGCCACGGCCCGGCTCTCCCGTCCGGAGGAGCCGGGCCTGCGTCGTCTCAGCGGGCCCCGAGGTCGGCGCAGCCGGTCTCGTGCGGCAGCAGCGGGCGCAGGGTGAGCGTCCACCGGCTGCCGTCCCCGGCGACCCACGGCGTGAGCGTGGTCGCCGACGCGGCCGCGGCCAGGACGGCGTCCGCCTCGGCACCCCGGGCGACGACGCAGGACAGGGCCGCCCTGTCGGGCAGCGGCCCGCCGGGGAGGGGCTCGCCGGGCAGCGCGGGGCCGGGCCAGGCCGCCTCCGGTTGCAGCAGCGCGGGGTCGGTGGGCGGCGTCCACGGCCCGGCGACGGCCGCCACCGCCGTGGCCGCGTAGGGCTCCGGGCCGGTGGCGCCGAGCGGCTCGGGCGAGGTGAGCACCTCGAGCAGACCGCGCAGCTCGCCGCGTGCCGCCTCCTGCTCCAGGGTGAGCCCGCTGTCGTCGGGCAGCTCGAACAGCGCCGGGACCTCGCGCACCGACGTCCCCGCGTCGGTGACGAGGGTGAAGCGGGTCGCCGGGGCGTCGGCGACCGGGGGCGAGCCCAGGTCGGCGGTGTCCGTCACGCCGGCCGTGACGGCGCGGTCGACGACGGTCTGCACCCCCTCCGCGTCGAGCTGCCACACCTGCAGGGAGGGCAGCGCGGGCGGCGGGTAGACCTCGATCTGCGCCCCCGGCGCCACGACCCGGCCGTCGCCGTAGACGGCGACGAGTGGCACCCGGGCAGCCAGCGCCTCGGGTGTGGTGAACCCGCCGACGTGCTCCACCTCGAGCACCAGCCGACCCGGCCCGTCGGGGACGGGCGCCGGCGGAGGAGCTGCCGCGTCGCGGCCGGTGTCGCCGGCGCACCCGGCCACCAGCACGAGCGCGGCCAGGACGCCGGTCAGCGGAGCGCGTCTCACCTGGTCAGGATGCCGTGCCACCGGGGGGACCCCCGGCGTCGCCGGCCCGTCGTTGCCGGTTCGGTACCGTCGGTCCCCGTGCGCCTGGTCATCGCCCGCTGCTCGGTCGACTACGTGGGGCGGCTGACCGCCCACCTGCCCATGGCGTCGCGGCTGCTGCTGGTCAAGGCCGACGGCTCGGTCTCGGTGCACGCCGACGACCGCGCCTACAAGCCGCTGAACTGGATGACCCCGCCGTGCTCGTTCAAGGACGAGCTGGTCAGTGGTCCTGATGGGGCCTCCGGCACCTGGACGATCACCAACAAGGCCGGCGAGCAGCTGATCATCACCATCGAGTCGGTCGAGCACGACAGCTCCCACGAGCTCGGCGTCGACCCGGGCCTGCAGAAGGACGGCGTCGAGGCCGAGCTGCAGCGGCTGCTCGCCCTGCACGTGGAGACCTTCGGGCAGGGATGGTCGCTGGTGCGCCGTGAGTACCCGACCGCCATCGGTCCGGTGGACCTGCTCTGCCGGGACGCCGACGGTGCCACCGTGGCCGTCGAGGTCAAGCGGCGCGGCGAGATCGACGGC
>DATIMX010000366.1:0-2610 GCA_035474935.1 Geodermatophilus sp.
CCGCCCGTGCCGGTCCGACCGCGCCAGCCGGGGCGCGCCGAACGGCTGACCGAGGTCCTCGAGCGGGACGGCGACACCTGCATCTGGTGCGGCCGGGTCCTCGGCGGGCTCGTCCCGCCGACCACCGAGCACGTCGTCCCCCGGCTCAAGGGCGGCCCGTCGTGGCTGGCCAACGAGGTCGCCGCGTGCCGCCGCTGCAACGCCGAGCGCGGCCACCGGGCGCCGGTCGACTGGCTGGAGGAGTGCGAGCGCCGCGGCTGGCAGCCCGACGCCGACCGGCTGGCCCGGGCGCTGGACGCGCTGCAGGCGGCCATCGACCGCGAGGGCGGCCAGCGCCGGGCGCGGCCCTACCTCGACGCGCAGCGGCGCCGCCTGCGCCGGCGACCGCCCTTCCTGGGGGGAGGACGTACGGTCGCCTCGTGACCGGTGCTGGCAGCGTGGTGCAGGTGAGCGTCTACCCGGTGAAGAGCCTCGGCGGGCGGACCGTCCGGGAGGCCGAGGTGGGGCCGGCGGGCCTGGTCGGCGACCGCGCGTGGTCCGTCGTCGACGCCACGACGGGGGAGCGGGTCACGGTCAAGAGCACCCCGGAGATGGCCGAGGTCGTCGCCACCGGGGACGACGAGGCCGACACGATCACGCTGACCGAGGTGCTGGGCCGGCCGGTGCGCCTGCAGCGGTCCGGGCAGCCGCAGGTGGACGCCGCCGCGGTGCACCTGGTCAGCCGCGGGGCGATCGCGCGCGCCGACGCCGGCGACGTCCCGGAGGGCTGCTCGACCGACGACCCGCGCGCCAACCTGCTCCTCGACCTGCCGGAGGGCGACGACGAGCGGTCGTGGGTCGGGCGCACCGTGCGCATCGGCGAGGTCGAGGTCGCCGTCACCCGCACCCCCAAGCACTGCCTCGGCGTGTACGCCGAGGTCCAGCGGCCGGGGAGGGTGCGGGTCGGCGACCGCGTCGAGGTGCTGCCCGGCTGAGCCCGGCGGGCGTCGTCCGGGGTGACGGGCACCGCGCACTAGGCTCGGGAGTGCCCGTCCGACGACCCCCGCAGGAGCTCCCGTGTCAGCCGCGCCCACCCTCGCCGCCACCGCCCCGATCCGGGTGCCGGCCGGGACGACGGCCCAGGACGCGCTGAAGGCGGCCGGGATCCCGCTCAAGGGCCCCGACGGCGCGGTCGTCGTCCGGGACCTGGCGACCGGTGACCTCAGGGACCTCGCCTGGGCCCCCGAGGCCGACGCCGAGGTCGAGCCGGTACCGGCCGCCAGCCCCGAGGGCCGCGCGGTGATCCGGCACTCGACCGCGCACGTGCTGGCCCAGGCCGTGCAGGACCTGTTCCCGGGCACCCGGCTGGGCATCGGCCCGCCGGTGGAGAACGGCTTCTACTACGACTTCGCCCCCGAGCGGCCCTTCACGCCCGAGGACCTCAAGGCCCTCGAGAAGCGGATGCAGGAGATCGTCAAGGCCGGCCAGTACTTCTCCCGCCGCGAGATCAGCGACGCCGACGCGCAGGCCGAGCTCGCGCACGAGCCGTTCAAGCTGGAGCTGATCGGCCTCAAGGGCCGTGCCTCCGACCCCGCCGGCGGGGAAGACGGCGCCGACGACGGTGCCTCGGTGGAGGTCGGCGGCGCGCAGCTGACCATGTACGACAACCGGGACGCCCGCACCGGCGACCTGGTGTGGACCGACCTGTGCCGCGGTCCGCACCTGCCGCGCACCTCCAACATCCCGGCCTTCTCCCTCACCCGCTCGGCGGCCGCCTACTGGCGGGGCAGCGAGAAGAACCCGCAGCTGCAGCGGGTCTACGGCACCGCGTGGGAGAGCAAGGAGGCGCACAAGGCCTACCTGGAGCAGCTCGCCGAGGCCGAGCGCCGCGACCACCGGCGCCTGGGCGTGGAGCTGGACCTGTTCAGCTTCCCCGACGAGATCGGCTCCGGCCTGGCCGTCTTCCACCCCAAGGGCGGCGTGGTCAAGCGGGAGATGGAGGACTACGTCCGCCGGCGGCACATCGAGGAGGGCTTCGACTACGTCGGCACCCCGCACATCACCAAGCGCGGGCTGTTCGAGACCTCCGGGCACCTGCCGTACTACGCCGACACGATGTTCCCGCCGATGGAGATGGAGAACAGCCGCTACTTCCTCAAGGCGATGAACTGCCCGATGCACAACCTGATCTTCAGGTCGCGCGGGCGCTCCTACCGCGAGCTGCCGCTGCGGCTCTTCGAGTTCGGCTCGGTCTACCGGAACGAGAAGTCCGGCGTGGTGCACGGACTGACCCGGGTGCGCGGCATGACCCAGGACGACTCGCACTCCTACGTCACCCCCGAGCAGGCACCGGCGGAGATCAAGCACCTGCTCGACTTCTGCCTCAGCCTGTTCCGGGACTTCGGGCTCGACGACTTCTACCTCGAGCTCTCGACCCGCGACGAGGACTCGTCGAAGTTCGTCGGGACCGATGAGCAGTGGGCCGTCGCGACCGAGGTCCTGCAGAAGGTCGCCACCGAGTCCGGTCTCGAGCTGGTCCCCGACCCGGGCGGTGCGGCCTACTACGGGCCGAAGATCTCGGTGCAGTGCCGGGACGCGATCGGGCGCACCTGGCAGATGTCGACCATCCAG
>DATIMX010000367.1:0-7547 GCA_035474935.1 Geodermatophilus sp.
CCCAAGCGCTACCTGTCGAAGTACGGGCAGTTCCTCGAGCACGCCCCGTACTGCGAGCGGGACCTGCGCGGGCCGGCCGAGCCGCTGCTGGCCGAGGGCACCGACGTCGAGGTCTACGTCAAGCACCGCGGCAACGGCCCCGGCGGGCTGGCCGGCACGGTGCACGTCGTCCCGGAGCACCCGTTCGACGTCGTCGGCTGGGACGGGCACCTCTACCCGTACGCGTTCAACATCGCCGACTACGAGCCGATCACCGGCCGGGTGCACCAGCCGCCGCCGGTGCACCAGGTCTTCGAGGGCGCCAACTTCGTGATCTGCAACTTCGTGCCGCGGAAGGTCGACTACCACCCGCTCGCGGTGCCGGTGCCCTACTACCACTCCAACGTCGACAGCGACGAGATCATGTTCTACGTCGACGGGGACTACGAGGCCCGCAAGGGCTCGGGCATCGGCAAGGGCTCGATCTCGGTGCACCCCGGCGGGCACAGCCACGGCCCGCAGCCCGGGGCCGTGGAGCGGTCCCTCGGCGCGGAGTACTTCGACGAGCTCGCCGTCATGGTCGACACCTTCCGGCCGCTGGACCTCGGCGAGGCCGGCATCGCCGTCGACGACGGCAAGTACGCCTGGACCTGGTCCGGGCGGGGTCCCTCGGCATGAGGTCGCTGTTCACCGGCCTGTTCGACGACGCGGCGCTGTTCCCGCCGGGGGACGCGCCGATGGCGGCCGCCGTCCCGGCGCACCGGGAGCTGCGGACGAGGCTGGGCGACCTGGTCGGACCCTTCGTCGTCCCGGCCGCCCGCCTCGGCGAGCTCGAGGAGCACCTCGGGGACGGCGAGCCGTTCGGGATCTCGCTGATCGCGGCGGCCGGCGACCTGCCGGCCGCCGCAGCCCGGGTCGCCGCCTCTCCCGGGCTGACCCTGGCCGCGGTCGAGGTCCCTGTCGCCACCGCCGCCGCGGCGGCCCGCGAGGCGGTCCGGGTCCTCGACGACGTCCTGCCCGCCGTCGTGCCCGCGGCGGTCGAGCTGCCGCGGACCGAGGCCCGCGACGAGGTGCTCGACGTCCTCGCCGGGACCCGCCACCGCGCCAAGCTGCGCACCGGCGGCCTGCGCGCCGACCTGTTCCCCGCGGCGGAGGAACTCGCCGCGACGCTGGCCGCCTGCGTCGCGCGCGGCGTGGCGCTCAAGTGCACCGCCGGCCTGCACTCCGCCGTCCGGCACACCGACCCGGCGACCGGATTCGCGCACCACGGTTTCCTCAACCTGCTCGCCGCCTGCGACGCGCTCGCCGCAGGCGAACCCGCCGCGGCCGCCGAGCGGTGGCTGCGCCAGGACGACCCGGGGGCCCTCGTCGGCGGCTGGTCGCCCGACCGGATCGCCCGCACCCGCGCCGTCTTCACCTCCTTCGGCACCTGCAGCGTGCTCGAGCCGGTCGACGACCTCGTGCGCCTGAGTCTGCTGCCCACCCTGGAACGGACACCGGCATGACCTGGCCCGACCTCCCCGCGGACAGCGGCTTCGGCATCGACAACCTGCCCTACGGCGTCTTCTCCACCGCCGGCACCGCGCCGCGCACCGGGGTGGCCATCGGGGACTCCGTCCTCGACCTGGCCGCGGCCACCGGCGACGACGTCCACGCGACCGGCTCGCTCAACGCCTTCATGGCCCGCGGGCCGCAGGCCTGGTCCGAGCTGCGCGCGCAGCTCACCGACTGGCTCACCGACGAGGCCCACCGGGACACCGTCGAGCCGCACCTGGTGCCGCGGTCCGAGGTGACGCTGCACCTCCCGGTCGAGATCGCCGACTACGTCGACTTCTACAGCTCCCAGCACCACGCGGAGAACCTCGGGCGGATGTTCCGCCCGGACTCGGAGCCGCTGACCCCCAACTGGAAGCACCTGCCGATCGGCTACCACGGCCGCGCGGGCACGGTGCAGGTCTCCGGGACACCGGTGGTCCGGCCGAGCGGTCAGCGCAAGGCACCGACCGACGACGCGCCCACCTTCGGCCCCTCGCAGCGGTTGGACATCGAGGTCGAGGTCGGCTTCGTCGTCGGCACGCCCTCCGAGCTCGGCCGCCCGGTGCCGCTGTCGGCGTTCCCGGAGCACGTCTTCGGGGTCTGCCTGGTCAACGACTGGTCGGCCCGGGACCTGCAGGCCTGGGAGTACGTGCCGCTGGGCCCCTTCCTCGGCAAGTCCTTCCTCACCTCGGTGTCGCCCTGGGTCGTGCCGCTGGCGGCGCTCGAGGCCGCGCGCGTGGCGCCGCCGGCCCGGCAGCCGCAGCCGCTGCCCTACCTCGACGACACCGGCGAACCGTGGGGCCTGGACCTCACGCTGGAGGTGCGGCTCAACGGCGAGCTGGTCAGCTGCCCGCCGTTCGGCTCGCTGTACTGGACCCCGGCCCAGCAGCTGGCGCACATGACCGTCAACGGCGCCAGCCTGCGCACCGGCGACCTCTACGCGTCGGGCACCGTCTCCGGCCCGCAGCGCGACCAGCGTGGCTCGTTCATCGAGCTGTCCTGGGGCGGCACGGAACCCCTGACGCTGTCGGACGGGTCGACGCGCACGTTCCTCGAGGACGGCGACGTCGTGACGATCACCGCCACCGCACCCGGGCCGGGCGGGACACGCATCGCCTTCGGCGAGGTCACCGGCCGGGTCGAGCCGACCCCGTGAGCGCGCCGTCCTCGACCGCAGTCCCCCACGACACCGACCCCTCCCCGACCGACGAAGGACCACGATGACCACCCCCGCCGTGACCGAGCCCGTGACCACCACGCCGGAGACGCCCACGTACGACAGCCTGCTGGCCGGCGTCACCGACCCCGACGGCCGCGAGGTCCTCGACCCGGCGACGGGTGAGGTCGTGGGCCGCGTCGCCTTCGGGTCCCCCGAGGACCTCGATCGCGCCGTGGCCCGTGCCCGCGCCGCGCAGCCGGGCTGGGCCGCCCGCAGCGACGCCGAGCGCGTCGACCTGTTGCTGCGCGCGGCCGACGCGGTCGAGGCGGCGGCCGAGCCGCTCGCCGAGCTGCTGTCCCGGGAGCAGGGCAAGCCGCTCAACGGCCCCAACGCCCGCTTCGAGGTGGGCGCCTGCGCGGCCTGGCTGCGCGCCACCGCGGCCACCGAGCTCCCGGGCGGCCCGGTGTTCGACGACGCGGACACGCACGCCGTGCTGCACTACCGGCCGGTCGGCGTCGTGGGCGCCATCGGGCCGTGGAACTGGCCGATGATGATCACCGTCTGGCAGGTCGCCCCCGCCCTGCGCATGGGCAACACCGTAGTGGTCAAGCCCTCGGAGTACACGCCGCTGAGCGTGCTGGCGCTGGTACGGGTGCTCGACAGCGTGCTCCCGGTCGACGTGCTGACCGCCGTGGCCGGTGAGGGGGACGTGGGCGCGCGCCTGTCCGGCCACCCGGACGTCGACAAGGTGATGTTCACCGGCTCGACCGCCACCGGGCAGGCCATCATCCGCAGCTCGGCCGACACCGTGAAGCGGCTGACCCTCGAGCTCGGCGGCAACGACGCCGGCATCGTCCTGCCCGACGTCGACCCGCGCGCGATCGCGGAGGACCTGTTCTGGGGGGCGTTCATCAACACCGGCCAGACGTGTGCGGCGCTCAAGCGCCTGTACGTGCACAGCGACGTGTACGACGAGGTCTGTGCGGCCCTGACCGACGTCGCGCGGGCCATGCCCATGGGGCGTGGCCTCGACGAGCAGAACGTGCTCGGCCCGCTGCAGAACCGCGCGCAGTACGAGATCGTCGCCCGCCTGGTCGACGCCGCCCGCGAGGCCGGCGCGAAGATCCTCGTCGGCGGCGACCCCGACCCCGACGCCCCGGGCTTCTTCTACCCGGCCACGCTCGTGGCCGACGTGGACGACGACAACCCGCTGGTGGCCGAGGAGCAGTTCGGCCCCGCGCTGCCCATCGTCCGCTACGAGGACGTCGACCAGGCCGTGGCGATGGCCAACCGGCTCGACGTCGGCCTCGGCGCCTCGGTGTGGAGCAGCGACCAGGAGGCGGCGCGCGCCGTCGCCGCCCGGCTGGAGGCCGGCACCGTCTGGATCAACTCCCACGGCGGCGTGCACCCGATGATCCCGTTCGGCGGGGTCAAGAAGTCCGGGTACGGGCTGGAGTTCGGCGTCGAGGGCCTGAAGGCGGTGGCCGTGCCGCAGGTGGTCAACGGCTGAGCACCGCCGGAGACGTGGCGCCCGCCCGGCGCGCCGGGCGGCGCCGCTCCCGACCTCCTGGCCGACCCGGCGCCCGCCGAGGGCGACCGTAGGGTGGGAGGGCACGGTGCACCGAGAGGACGGCGATGGTCGAAGGCAACGGCGGGGGCGCACCCCAGTCGCAGACGCTGGACCGGGGCCTGCGCATCCTCGAGCACCTGGCCGCCGTCGGCAGCCCGCAGCCGATCGCCGACATCGGCTCGGCGCTGGGGCTGCACCGGTCGATCACCTACCGCCTGCTGCGCACGCTGGAGGACCACCAGCTCGTCGAGCGGGACCCGGCCGGTCACTACCGGCTCGGCCTGGGGATGCTCGGCCTCGCCCGGGGCGTGCGGACCGATCTGCAGTCCGCCGCGTTGCCCCGGCTCGACGCCCTGGTCGCGGAGCTGCGCATGACGGCGTTCCTGGTCGTCCGGGCCGGTGACGAGGCGGTCACCGTCTCGAGCGTCGAACCGCACGACTCCCCGGCGCACGTGGTGTACCGGCCGGGCATCCGGCACCCGGTGGGCCGGGGCGCACCCGGCCTCGCCCTGCTGATGCCCGAGGCCGCCTCGCCCGACGACCGCGAGGCACTCCGCGAGGCTCGCCGGGTCGGGTGGGCCAGCTCGCACGGCGAGGTCATCCCCGGCGTCCGGTCGATCGCGGCACCCGTGCTCGGACCCGACGGGGGTGCCCGCGCCGCGCTGGCGGTCGTCTTCGTCGACGAGGGCGCGGACACCGAGCGGATCGGCCGGGCCGTCGTCCGCTCCGCGCAGCAGGTCGGCGCCGCGCTGCGCTGACAGAGGACCACCCTGCCCCCGCCACTCGCAGGTTCGCGGCGGGACCCTGCAGGGGGCCGCCCTCAGAAGTTGCCGCGCCGCGCCTGCTCCCGCTCGATCGCCTCGAAGAGCGCCTTGAAGTTGCCCTTCCCGAAGCCGAGCGAGCCGTGTCGCTCGATCAGCTCGAAGAAGACCGTGGGCCGGTCGCCGATCGGCCGGGTGAAGATCTGCAGGAGGTAGCCGTCCTCGTCCCGGTCGACCAGGATGCCGCGCCGCTGCAGCTCCTCGACCGGTACCCGCACGGTGCCGATGCGGGCCCGCAGCTCGGGGTCCTCGTAGTAGGAGTCCGGGGTGGGGAGGAACTCGATCCCCTCCGCGGTCATCGCGTCGACGGTCGCGAGGATGTCGTTGGTCGCCAGCGCCACGTGCTGGGCGCCGGGGCCGCCGTAGAACTCGAGGTACTCGTCGATCTGCGACTTCTTCTTGCCCATGGCGGGCTCGTTCAGCGGGAACTTGACCCGGTGGTTGCCGTTGCTGACGACCTTGCTCATCAGCGCCGAGTAGTCGGTGGCGATGTCGTCGCCGACGAACTCGGCCATGTTGGTGAAGCCCATGACCCGGTTGTAGAAGTCGACCCAGCGGTCCATGGCGCCGAGCTCGACGTTGCCCACCACGTGGTCGACCGCCTGGAACAGTCGCTTCGGCCGGCCGGGTCGCGGCTGGTGGGACGAGGTCCGGGCCACGAACCCCGGCAGGTACGGGCCGGTGTACCGGGAGCGGTCGACCAGCGTGTGCCGGGTGTCGCCGTAGGTGGCGATGGCGGCCAACCGGACGGTGCCGTGCTCGTCGCCGAGGTCGTGCGGTTCCTCGAGGACCGTCGCGCCCTGCGCCCGCGCGTGCGCGATGCACCGGTCGACGTCGGGCACCGAGAGCGCGATGTCGCGGATGCCGTCGCCGTGCCGGCGGTGGTGGTCGGCCAGCGGGCTGGCCGGGTCGTAGGCGCCCGTGACGACGAACCGGGCCGCACCCGACCGCAGCACGTAGGCGCGGTGGTCGCGGTTGCCGGTCTCCGGGCCGGAGTAGGCGACCAGCTCCATGCCGAGGGCCGACCGGTAGAAGTGCGCGGCCTGCGTGGCGTTGCCGACGACCCACACCAGCGCGTCCCAGCCGGAGACGGGGAACGGGTCGCCGGAGGCGTCGTACTCGACGAGCCCGACCAGCTGCCGGAGCTGGTCGAGGTCGAGCTGCGCGAGGCGCTCGTCGTCGTTGAGGGTCTGCTCGAGGCTCATGCCGGGCTCCTCCTCCGGACGTCGGTCGGTGTCGCCTGCACCACACACCGCAGGTCGGCACTGCGCAACCAGGGCCGCCGTTTCTGCTCGCGCTGTCCACCCGGGCCGGCGGAACCGGTCCAAAGCGGTGCAGACTGCACAGCTCAGGAGGTCGGGAGGTAGGCAGGATGACCGATGGCCGGGGACTCGACGCGCTCGACGTGGCGCTGCTGAGCGCGCTGCAGGACTCCCCTCGGGCGGGAGACCTGGAGCTGTCCCGGCTCACCGGGGTCGCCCGCGGCACCGTGACGGCTCGGCTGCGACGGCTGGAGGAGACGGGCGTGGTCCGCGGCTACGGGCCCGACGTCGACGTGCGCGCGGCGGGCTTCGGTGTGCAGGCCTTCGTGACGCTGGAGATCGCCCAGGGTGCGATCGACGCCGTGCGGCGCGACCTCGAGGAGATCCCCGGCGTCCTGGAGGCGCACTCCACCACCGGCAGCGGCGACGTGCTGTGCCGGGTCGCCGCCGTCTCGCACGAGGCCCTGCAGCAGGTCCTCGTCGATCTGGACCGGTCCTCGGCGGTGGTGCGCTCGACCAGCATCGTGGCGCTCTCCGAGCTCGTCCGGTGGCGGACCCGGCCACTGCTGGAGTCCGGGGCCGCACCGGGCGCCGGCCGGTCCGGCATGCTGCGGACGGCGGACCCCCGGGACGGCGGCGATCCCCCGAGTTCCTGACCAGACGACGGGCCCGACCGTGACCTGCGGTCGGGACCCGCGTGGTGGCCGTCGCGCGCCTGTCTCCCGGGGCGGGCTTGCCCCGGCCGCCGGGCGTCCGTCAGACTGGCGACTGATTAACTGAACAGTCGGTCGGGAAATCAGATCGACGACGCCCGCCGACACGTCCGAGGAGTGCCGATGTCCCACGAGAACACCGAGGTCTACCTCGTAGACGGGGTGCGGACCCCGCAGGGCAAGTACGGAGGCGCCCTGGCGTCCGTCCGCCCCGACGACCTGGCCGCCCTCGTGGTCGGCGAGGCGCTGCGCCGGTCCGGCGCTCCCGCGGAGGCGGTGGAGGAGGTCGTCCTCGGCGCCGCGAACCAGGCGGGCGAGGACAACCGCGACGTCGCCCGCATGGCCGTGCTGCTCGCCGGCCTGCCGGACACGGTGCCCGGCTACACCACCAACCGGCTCTGCGCCTCCGGGCTGACCGCGACGGCGTCGGCAGCAGCGTCCATCCGGGCCGGGGAACTGGACCTGGCCGTCGCCGGCGGGGTGGAGTCGATGACCCGCGCCCCGTGG
>DATIMX010000368.1:0-2485 GCA_035474935.1 Geodermatophilus sp.
GTGAAGGCTCGCGCAGGAGTACGAGCGGGCGAGTGTCGGGCAGAACGGATCGAGGAGAGTTCACGGCCCGGCTGGTGACCCACCACAGCGGCAGGGGAGGGCGGCGGGTCCTTCAGGTGCACCACCGGTTCGACGCCGTCACGGCTGGCTCGCTGCCACCGCGGCCAGGTGCCGCGCCTTGTCCTCCTCGGGCAGGAAGCTCGCGCGCAAGCCGTCCTGGGGCAGCCGGCGTCGATGCTCGGAGGTCGGCGGCGCGCAGGGCCCCACAGACCTTGGCTTCGCGCGGCGACCGACAGCGGCGTATCCACCGACCGTGTGGGCGTTGCTTGCAGCCGATGCCGTCGTTGGTGCCGTCGAAGTCCTCCTCCCGGCCGGAAGGGCTGAAGTAGATGGCCCACCACATGTGCTCCCGGGGGCCTGGAGCCGCCGACGGTCATCGGTTGGCCAGCTGGAGCAGGACGTCGGCGTGGCAGGGCTGGTCGAGGGGGACCAGCGGGCGAGATCATGGCCGCGCAGGACACACTGGGCCTCGGCGGCGTAGTCGCCGGCGGCCCAGCGACGAAACCACGCCACCGCGGGTCGCCGTGTCCGGGCAGCGGACGACGCGGACGCCGCCGTCGTAGTGCCCGGCTCGCGGGAGGTGGGCACCCGCCAGGTGAGGTCCTGCTCACCGGCCAGCCACATGTAGGTCGCGCCGACGCGGAACGGATCCCCCCAGCGGTTGGGCCAGGACCGACCACGGCGCCCGATGGCTTGCGCCAGCCCCGGGACCGGCTCAGCCGGATGCTGTGCGGAGCCACGGGGTCACCCAGGACGTGCTGGCCTGCTGATTCGGGGTCTCCCGGTCGACGATCACCCGGCCATCGGGGAGGTCCGCCCGCTGCTGACCGAGCGCGGCTGCACCGACGAGGGCGGAGTCCGGCTGCGCACCCTGGCCGATGTGGTCGCCCACCGGGGCGCCAGCCGGCAGGTCGGCCTGCCCAATTCCACCGAGGTGTGGGTGCGCCGCCCGGCGGCCGGTCGATCCGGTCGGCATCGGTTCGTCTCCGGTGAGGCCCGCGCCACACCGTCAAGGCGCTGGTCCTCACCGACCCTGCCGGGCGGCTGCCGTTCTGCGGGCAGACCCGCCCGGGCTCCCTCTGCGATCTGACCCAGGCCCGCCAGGCCGGCCGGGTCGAGCTGCTGACCCTCGTTCCCGGCGTCACCCTGTTCGTCGATGCCGGGGCCAAGGGCCCGAGCGCGCAGACCGCCGGTGCTCTCATCACTCCACGGTCGGCGCGGAGAAACCAGCTAACGGTCCTGCCCGCCCTCGCCGCCGCCCACGAGGCCGAACGCCAGGTCCACGCCACCAAGCGGATCCGCGTCGAGCACGGCATCAGCCACCTGAAGAACTGTCGGGCCCTGTCCCGTCACCTCGGCCGGCGCAAGCATCTCGACGCCATCCTGCGCGCCGTCGCCGGACTGGTCTCCAGCCAGGAACGAAGCCCCACGATCTGACCAGCTCCACCGTCCACCGAAAGCTCTACCGGCCGGCACGGCCGGGTATCAAACCGCCCTGGACAGCTCAACGACGGCCCGCCGCCACAGCATTGGGCAGTCCCTGGCCCCGCCCAGCGGCATGCTTCACGAGTGATCGGAGAGGACGAACTCGTTGGTCTCGCCCGCCGATTGCCCGCCGTCGGCGGGGTGGTCGGCGTAGTTCTCGGTGGCAGCCGGGCCCGGGGCACCCACACTGCGGCTTCCGACGTGGACCTGGGCATCTACTACCGGCCACCGCTCGACGTCACCGGCCTCGGCGCTGTCGCGCGCGACATCGCCGGAGCGGACGCCGTGGTCACCGACCCGGGTGCGTGGGGGCCCTGGGTCGACGGTGGCGCCTGGCTGCGCGTCGAAGACACGGCGGTCGACTGGATCTACCGGAACGTCGACCGCGTCCGCGTCTCCTGGCAGGAGGCGCAGGCGGGACGCTTCGCGTTCCATGCCCAAGTCGGACACCCACTGGGCTGGCCGGATTTCGCCTATGCCGGCGAGATCGCGCTGGGTCGTGTGCTGGCCGACCCCGCCGGTGAACTCGGGGAGCTGCACGAGGCGGCCGGTCACTATCCGCCCGCGCTGCGGGAGACGGTGGTGACCAGGACTCTCTGGGAGGCGTCGTTCACGGTCGACATCGCCCGCAAGGCGCTCGCCCGCCAGGACACGGCCTACGTCGCCGGGTGCCTGTTCCGCGCCATCGGGCTGTGCTGCCACGCGCTGCACAGCCGTGCGGGACAGTGGCTGATCAACGAGAAGGGTGCCGTCGCTGCGGCGGGCCTGCTCGGCGACGCACCGCCGGCCTTCGCCGAGCGAGCCCACGCCATCCTCGGCGACCTGGGTACGACCAGCGCACGCCTGACTCGGTCACTCGACCACGCCGCCGGCCTCATCGCCGAGATCACGCGCAGGATCTGAGTCCCGAACCGGAGCGTCGCCCCGAGCCGCCACCGGC
>DATIMX010000369.1:0-6747 GCA_035474935.1 Geodermatophilus sp.
CGCCGGATCCAGCGGTCCAGCTCCCGGTCGGAGGTCAGGACGTCGTCGGGCGGCCCGGTCCGCTCGGCGACCAGGGGGGCCATCGCCGCGGTCCGCAGCAGCTCGGCCGCCAGCCGGACGCCCTGCCGCATCCGCCGCCGGTCGGAGTCGGTGGAGAGGTACCGGTAGTCCAGCCGCGGCTGCACGCGCGGGTCGGGACTGGTCAGGGTGAGCCGGCCGCGGCTGTCCTCCCGCTGCAGCCCGACGCCGAGGAACAGGTCGTCACGGCGCCGGGCGGTGTCGAGCAGCCGGTGCAGCGAGGCGCCGCGCAGCGCCCTCAGCGTGGCCGCCGGCCGGCGCAGCACCCGGGCCACGCCCGCCGACGTGCGGGGCACCATCACCCGGCTGAACGGCTTGAGCCAGGGCAGCACCTCGAGGTCGCCGGGCACCGCCGCGCCGTCGGAGGTGGTGTTGAGGACGCCGTGCAGCGGGTGCAGGTCGCGCGGCATCGGCAGCCGCCGGGCCGGCCGCCAGGTGACGTAGACGTCGGGGTGGTCGGTGTAGTCCGCGCCCACGCCGGGGACGTCGGCCACCACGTCGAGGCCGAGCGCGCGCAGGTCGTCGGCCGGGCCGATGCCGGAGAGCAGCAGCAGCTGCGGCGACCCGACGGCGCCGGCCGCCAGCACCACCTCGCCGGCCCGCACCACGCCCTCCGCCGTCTCGACCCCCACCGCGCGGCCGCCCTCGACGACCACCCGGCGCACGGGCACGCCGCCGCGCACGGTCAGCCCGGGGTGCCCGCGGCGCGGGGTGAGGTAGGCCATGGCGGTGTTCACCCGCACGCCGTCGGCCACGTTGAGCGGCACCGGCCCCCAGCCGGGCGGCCCGTCGGCGTTCTTGTCCGGCTCGTCGGGGGCGCCGAGCTCCGCGGCCGCCGCCCCGAGCGCGTCGGCGAGCGGGTGCCCGTCCGGAGGCCGCCGGACCGGCACCGGCCCGTCGGCGCCGTGGCCGGGCCGGTCGCCGTACTCGCGGTCGGCCTCCAGCCGCACGAACGAGGGCAGGACGGCGTCGTAGGACCACAGGTCGTTGCCCGCGGCGGCCCAGCCGTCGAGGTCGGCGCGGGTGCCGCGGACGAAGTAGCCGCCGTTGAGCGCGCTGGACCCGCCGGCCACCCGCCCGCGCGGCACCGGGAAGGTCACCTCCTCGGTCAGCACACCGGTGAGGTCCCAGTTCGCCGGGTGCCCGGGGACGGCGGCGGCCATCCGGGCGGCGTCGCGCAGGTCGGCCGGGAACTCCACGTGGTCCGCGCCGGCCTCCAGGACCAGCACCCGCCGTCCGGCGTCGGCCAGCCGCGCCGCGAGCGGGGCGCCGGACGTGCCGGCCCCCACCACGACGACGTCCCAGTCCTGCGTCCTCCAGCCTGTCCCCCGCAAGCGGGAGGTGCCCCCATCCACGCCTCGATCCGCTCCTCGCTCGACACGGCCAGTCGCCTCCGCGCTCGCTCCGCTCCTCGCTCGCTGGCGCTCGCTGCGATGCTCACTCGCTGTCGGCTCCGGGCATCTCGCTGCGATGCTCCCTCGGCTGTCGTCAGGCGGGGTCACAGCCCGAGCACCTGCGGCAGGTCCAGCCGGCGCACCTTGCCGGTCGAGGTGCGCGGCAGCTCGCCGACCGGGTGCAGGCTCTTGGGTCGCTTGGCGGGAGCCAGCCGCTCGCGGGCCCAGCCGGCCAGCTCGGCCGGGTCGGCGTCGCCCACGTAGGCGGCGACCACCCGCTGGCCCCACTCGGCGTCGGGCACGCCCACGACCGCGCTCTCCACGACGCCGGGGTGCGCGTCGAGCACCGCCTCGACCTCGGCCGGGTAGACGTTCACGCCGCCGGAGATGACCAGGTCCTCGCGGCGGCCGTCGAGCCAGACGGTGCCGTCGTCGTCCACCCGGCCCAGGTCGCCGACCGTCACGCGGTCCCCGCGCCAGGCCGCGGCGGTCTTCTCCGGCGCCCGCCAGTACTCGAAGCGCGCCCAGCGCGGCACCGCGCACCACAGCTGGCCGCGCGCGTCGGCCTCCAGCCGCCGCCCCGGGCGGGCCCGGCCGACGCTGCCCGGGTGCGCCAGCCAGTCCTCCGGCGAGCAGACGGTGAACTGCGCCTCGGTCGAGCCGTAGAACTCCCACACGCTGCCCTCGGGCGCCGCGGCCAGCACCGCGCGCTTGAGCGGCTCGGGGCAGGGCGCGCCGGCGTGCACCAGCCGCCGGAACGAGGACCAGTCCACGTCGTCGCGGGCGAGCAGCCGCTGCAGGTGGGTGGGCACGCAGAAGGTGGTGGTCGGCCGCAGCGTGGTGATCGCCTCCGCCGCCCGGCCGGCGTCGAACGGGCCGGGCAGCAGCACCTCGCCGCCGGCCAGCAGCGTGTGGACGGCGAAGCGCAGCGGCGCGGAGTGGTGCAGCGGGGAGAGCAGCAGGTACCGGTCGGCCGGGCCGAAGCCCCAGAGGTCGATCTCCTCGGCGGCCAGCGCGCGGGCGTCGTCCTCGGCCAGGACGCCGGACCACACGCCCTTGCGGCGGCCGGTGGTCCCCGAGGTGTAGTGCATCGGCCGGGCCAACGGGACGTCGGCGAGCTCGCTCTCGTCGTCCCCCACCAGCAGCCGCTCGGGCTCGACCCCGACGTCCAGCCCGGGGTCGGCGTCCTCGGCCAGCGCGGCGCGCTCGGCCGCGGGCAGCGCAGGGTCGAGCACCACGGGGACGACGCCGGAGCGCAGCGCGCCCAGCACCACGGCGAGCAGCGCCGGTGAGGCCGCCGCGGACACCAGCAGCCGGTCGCCCGGACCCAGCCCGGCCGCCCGCAGCGCCGCCGCGGCGCGCCGCTGGTCGCGCTCGCTGTCCGCCGCCCGGACGACCGGCACGCTCACGGTGCCCATGGTCCGCTCCCGCCCGGCGGAGCCGGCCTGGTCACGGAGCCGCTCACGGCAACCGCACCCGGTCGCCGTCGAGCACCACGTGACCCTCGGCGGCCAGCTTGGCCAGCGTCGCGCGCGTCGACTGGGCCGCCGCCGGCCACACGTCCCGCGGCACCTCGGCGTAGACGTCGGCCACGAGCTCGTCGACCGTCCCGGCACCCCGCACCATCGCCGCGAGCAGCTGCTGCTCCCGGAACGCCCGGTGGGCCAGGTAGAAGTCCAGCACCGCGCCCGGGTCCTCGGTCAGCTCCGGCCCGTGCCCGCAGTACAGCGCGCTCGGGCCGAGGTCGTGCACCCGGCGCAGCGAGGCCAGGTAGGCCAGCACGTCGCCCTCCGGGTGGGTCACCACCGACGTCCCGCGGCCCAGCACGTGGTCGCCGACGAGGACCGCGCCGGACTCCAGCCGGAAGGCCAGGTGGTCGCCGGTGTGCCCGGGCGTGGGGACGACGCCGAGCGTCGTCCCGGCCAGCGCCAGGCGCTCCCCCGGCTCCAGCACCCGGCCGTCGGGCCCGGCGACGCGGGCGTCGGCGGCCGCCACCTGCGCGCCGAGCCGCGCGCTCCACGGCAGCGCCGCCTCCGCGTGGTCGCCGTGGTGGTGGGTGACCAGGACGGCGACGCAGCGGGCGTCCCGCGCGGTCAGCGCCGCCTCGACCGCGGCCAGGTGCGCGGGGTCGTCGGGCCCCGGGTCGACCAGCACGGCCTGCCCGCTGCCCGGGGCCCCGACCAGGTAGGTGTTGGTGCCGTCCAGCGTCATCGGCGAGGGGTTGGGCGCGAGCACCCGGGTGACGAGCGGCTCGAGGTCCGCCGTCCGCGGCATCGCCCCGGGGGCCGGGAGGTCCCAGGTGGCGCGGGGGTCGACCGGGGTTCTCACGTCGGGCACGGTAGCCGCGCCCGACGCACCCCGGCGCACGCGGCAACTACCGTCGGGCCCATGCGCTCCCCCGCCCCGCTGCTCCGCTCGGCCCTCGCCGGCGCCGTCGCCGTCGTCCTGCTCACCGCCTGCGGCGGGTCGGGGGACGACGAGCCGGCCGCCGCGCCGAGCACCTCGGCCCCGGCGGCCTCGTCGTCCGCACCCTCGAGCGGGACGGCGGCACCCGACCCGGCCGCCGAGGAGTTCTGCGGGCAGATGACCAGCGCCTTCACCGAGGTGCAGGGCAGCCTCGCGGCGGCCACCCCGCAGGACGTCGCAGCCCGGCTGCCGGAGGCCGTCACCCGGCTGGAGCAGGTCCGGGCGCCCGCGGAGATCGCCGGCGACTGGACCGCGCTGCTCGACGGGCTGCGCCGGCTCTCCGACACCGCCGGCACGCTCGACCTGGGCACCCCGGAGGGTCAGCAGGCCTACGCCGACGCGTCGACCCGGATCGGCCAGGAGCTCCGCCCGGCGGAGACGGCGCTCACCGACTACGTCGCCGCCAACTGCGGCCTCACCTCGGCGTCACCGACGAGCTGAACGACGTCCGGCCCGCCCCCTCGCGGCGAGGAGGCGGGCCGGGCGACGTACTGGAACGGCCACCCTTCAGGGTCCCGCGCCGAGCCTGCGAGGCGTGGGGAGAAGGGTGGCCCTTCCTCTTCAGCAGCCGCTGATGGACACGCCGCGGCCGCGCAGCCACGGCACCGGGTCGACCTGGCCGCCGTACATCGCACCGGAGGGGTGCACCTCGAAGTGCAGGTGCGGGCCGGTGGACTGGCCGCGGTTGCCGACCTCCGCGATCAGCTCGCCGGCCACCACCCGCTCGCCGGCGCGGACGAAGTACTGGTTGACGTGGCCGTACACGGTGACCGCGCCGTCGTCGCCGCGGATGTAGACGGCGTAGCCGAAGCCGGTGGCCGTCCCGGCCCGCGCGACGACGCCGGAGTGGGCCGCGTAGATCGGCGTCCCGATGGGCGCGGCGATGTCCACGCCGCCGTGCAGGGCGCCCCAGCGCGAGCCGAAGCAGCTGGAGGTGCGGCCGGAGGTCGGCTTGACGTAGGGGCCGGAGCCGCCCGAGCTGGCCGCGGCGCTGGTCGCGGACCCGGAGCCCTGGTTGCGGGCGGCGTCGCGGGCCGCGGCGGCCGCGGCGGCGGCCTCCTCCTCGGCGCGGCGGGCGGCTGCGGCGGCGGCGGCCTCCTCGGCCGCCTTCTGCTCCTGCCAGGCCTGGTAGGCGTCGCGGGCGCCCTGCAGGCGCAGCAGCTCGACCTCGGCGGCCTGCAGCTGCTGCTCGTAGGCGGCCTTCTGCGCGGTGACCTGGTCGTAGGCGGCGCGCTGGGCGGCCAGCTGCTGGTCGGCGTTGGCCTTGGCGGCGGCCGCGGCGGCCTCGGCCTCGGCCGTCTTGTCGCGGGCGGCGCGGGCCGCGGAGTCGGCGTTGGCCTGCTGCACGCGGGCGACCTCGAGCTGGCCGAGGACGTCGAGGTGGTTGGCGGAGACGTAGTCGAGCATCGCGGCCCGCTCGATCAGGTCGGCGGGCCCCTCGGCGTCGAGCAGGGCCGCGGCGGTGGAGAGGGTGTTGCCGCTCATGTAGCTGTCGCGGGAGAACCCGGCGATGCGGGCCATGGCGGCATCGACGGCCTCGGTGGCGGCCTGCAGCTCCGCCGCCGTCCGCTCGGCCTCGGCCTGCGCTTCCAGGAGGGCCTCCTCGGCGGCGAGGTAGGCGGCACCGGCGGCCTCGGCCTGGACGGCGTAGCCCTCGAGCTGGGACTGGGCCTGGGCGACCAGGGCGCTGATCCGGCCGACCTCGGCGGCGGCGGCGTCCTGCGCCGACTGCGCCTGCCCGATCTGCTCGTCGGAGGGGTTGGGCGGCGGTGTCGTCGGGGCGGCCCCGGCGGGGGCGGCACCGGTCAGCACCACCGTGCCGGCCACCACGCCGACCAGCAGGCTGCGCACGATCCCGGGGCGCGCGCGGTGCGCCCGGACCGTGGCGGTCCCGGACGTGCGCCGGCGAGGGCGGCTGTGCGGCATGTCGCTCCCTGGGGAAGAGGAGTGCGTCGGGGGGCTGCCGCAGCGTGACAGCGTCACACCGGTCTCGGAAGTCTCCACGCGGCACGGCCGTCACACCGGGCACACGGGACACCTGCCCCACTCCTGTCACATCTCTTCTCGTCACCCGGACGGGTGAGCTTGAGGGCTGGGCGCGGATTTCTCGTCCCGCGGCCGCTCGTGCCCGGTCGCGAGCTGCTCGGGTCCGGCGCCGCCGGCCATGACCTGGGTCGACTCCTCCACGCTGACCTCGCCCTTCCCGGGGTCACCGGGCCGCAGCCGCGGCCGCGCAGGAGGGAGCGGCCGCCGACGGGGTGGGCGCGTAGGGGGTCGTGTGTGACGAAGACCACACCCGCGCCGCGGACGACCGTGCCCCGTGCCGGGCACCCGGTCGGGCGAGCGACGCCGTCCTAGGCTCCCCCCGTGGACGTACTCGGCTCCGGTCACGAACAGGTCGTTTTCTGCTCCGACCCGGCCTCCGGGCTGCGGGCGGTCATCGCGATCCACTCCACGGCGCTGGGGCCGGCGCTCGGCGGGACCCGCTTCCACCCCTACGCCGACGAGGACGCCGCGGTCGCCGACGCCCTGGCGCTGTCCCGGGCGATGACCTACAAGAACAGCCTGGCCGGGCTGGACCTCGGCGGCGGCAAGGCCGTCATCATCGGCGACCCGCGGACCGACAAGACCGAGGCGCTGCTGCGCGCCTACGGGCGCTTCGTGGAGTCCCTCGGCGGCCGCTACCTGACCGCCTGCGACGTGGGCACCACGAACGCCGACCTCGACATGGTGGCCCGCGAGACGCGCTTCGCCCACGGCCGCTCCGAGGTGTACGGCGGCTGCGGGGACTCCTCGGTGCTGACCGCCT
>DATIMX010000370.1:0-3978 GCA_035474935.1 Geodermatophilus sp.
CTGGCGGTGAGTTCGTTGACGGCGCGGGAGGCGTCGCGGAAGGCCGCGACGACGAGGTCCTGCAGGCTCTCCACGTCGTCCGGGTCGACGGCGGCGGGCGCGATCGTCACCGCGGTGACCTCACCTTGGCCGGTCATCGTGACGCTGACCAGGCCGCCGCCGGCCGTGCCGGTGACCTCCTCCTGCGCCAGCTGCTCCTGCGCGGCAGCCAGCTGCTGCTGCATCTGCTGCGCCTGCTCGAGCAGGCGTGCCATGTCGGGCTGGCCTCCGGGGAACATGACCCGAGAGTAGGCCGAGGGACCGACACGTGCGGGGACGTCGGCGTCCTCAACCGAACGGTTGACAAGGGCGCCGGAGGGGTGCACGCTCTTTATCAACCGAACGGTTGAGGAAGGGAGGACACTGATGGCCGCCGATCCGCTCTCCCGGGTCTTCGCGGCCCTGGCCGACCCCACCCGGCGCGACATGGTCGCCCGGCTGGCGGTGGCCGACGCCACCGTCGGCGAGCTCGCCGAGCCCTACGACGTGAGCGTCCAGGCCGTCTCCAAGCACCTGCGGGTGCTCGAGGACGCCGGCCTGGTCAGCCGCAGCCGCGACGCCCAGCGACGTCCGGTGCACCTCGAGCCCGAGGTCCTCGACCTCATGACGACGTGGATCGAGCGCTACCGGCAGCAGGCCGAGCAGCGCTACCGCCGTCTCGACGACGTCCTGGCGTCCATGCCGGACGACGTCTCCCCCACCCACCCCACCGACGACAGCACCCCCGGAGGGAACCCGTCATGAGCACCACCACGCACGAGACCCGGATCGACGTCGACCCCGACGTCCCCCTGGTCCGCATCACCCGCGAGTTCGACGCCCCGCCCGCGAAGGTGTTCCGCGCGCACACCGACCCCGAGCTGGTCGCGCAGTGGCTGGGCCCGCGCGGCCTGGAGATGTCGATCGACCACTACGACTGCCGCACCGGCGGCTCCTACCGGTACGTCCACCGGCGGGGCGACGAGGAGTACGGCTTCCACGGCTGCTTCCACGAGGTGCGGCCCGACGAGCTGATCGTGCAGACGTTCACCTTCGAGGGCGAGCCGGACGGCGTCGCCCTGGAGAGGCTCGTCCTCGAGGACCTCGGCGACAGCCGCACCCGGCTCACCTCGACCTCGCTCGTCGACTCCTTCGCCGCCCGGGACGCGTTCGTGGCCAGCGGCATGGAGGTCGGCGTCCGCGAGGGCTACGAGCGCCTCGACGAGGTCCTCGCCCGCTGAGCCGGTCGGCGGCCCGGCCGGAGCGGCCCCGTCCCGGGTCCCGCTCCGAGCTTGCGAGGAGTGGGGGGGACGGGTCCTTCAGTCGATGGGGCGGGCGCCGAGGTGGGTGCGCAGCAGCGACAGCGCCGCCTGCTCGGGGTCGACCGCCGGCTCGGGCTCCCGGTCGCCCCCGGCACCCTCGGCGGCCCGCTCGGCCATGAGCTCGCTCGCCTCGGCCGCCTCCGCGGCCCGCGCCGCCTCGCGGGCGGCCTCCGGGGACGCGGTGCGGCCGGACGCGGGCTGGCCGGCGCCCGCGACCACCACCTGCACCTTCCAGCGCACGCCGAGCAGCTCCTGCAGCGCCTGCCGGACGATGTCCTTGTTCAGGTCGTCGCCGAGCATCTTGGCCAGCGCCGGCGACGTGGCCGCGAGGGTGAGCGACCCGTTGGTGAGGTCCTGCACCTGGGCGCTCCTGAGCAGTGCCTCGGTCGTGCGCTTCTGACCCCGCACGGTCTTCAGCAGCTCCGGCCACACCCGGCGGACGTCACCGGCGTCGAGCTCGCCGTCGCCGGCCGGCTCGGGCGGGTTGGCCGTGACCACCGGCATCGGCTCGCTGCCGCGGGGCGCCGGCGAGGACTCCGCGGCGGCCCGCGGCGTCGACGTCGCGGCCGGGCGGGGCTGCTCCGACCGCGCCGCCGCGGCCGCGGCCTCGGCCGGCTGGGCCGGGTGCGGCCAGTCCTCGTCGTCGGTCGGCTCCGGCGGCAACGGGATGTCCGGCTCCCCGACGGCGACCCGGGGCGGCCGTTCCTCGGCCGCGGCCGACACGGGGGCCGGAGCGCCCGGTTGGGACGGCGCGCCCGAGCCGGGCGGGGTGGTCTGCGGCCAGCCGTCCTCGGCCGGGACGGCCGGGCGCGCGGGGGCGCCCGATCCCGGCTTGGTGGTCTGCGGCCAGCCGTCGTCGGCCGGCGGGCGGGCCGCGACCGGCTCTGGCCGGGCGGGCTCGGTGCGCGCCGGCTCGGTCGGCTCCGGCTGGGCGCCGGCGGGCTCGGCGCGGGCGGGCTCCGGGCGAGCGGGCTCGGCGCGGGCGGGCTCGGGAGCGGGCCGCGGCGCCGGCTGTGCGGGCGCGCTCGGCGCGTGGGCGGCAGCCTGCGACCTGCGCACGAACTCGCGCACCGGGCGGGCGGGCTGCTCGGATGCGGTCTCGGCGGGCTCCGGCCGCGCCTCGCGGACCGGCGCGGCGGGACCGGCGGGCTCGGCCCCCGGCCGGCCGGCGTGCTCGCCGGCGATGGACATCCGCCGCTCGAGGCGCTCCAGCCGCTGCAGGGTGGCCGCCCCCGAGTCGTCGGTGGCCGGCAGCAGCATCCGGGCGCACACCAGCTCGAGCAGCAGCCGCGGGGCCGTCGTCCCCCGCATCTCGGTCAGGCCGGCGTGCACGGTGTCGGCCATCCGCGACAGCGTGGCCGAGCCCAGCGCCTGGGCCTGCGAGCTCATCAGGTCCAGCCGGTCGGGCGGGCAGTCGAGCAGGCCGTTGCCCCCGGCGTCCGGGACGGCGTCGAGCACGATCAGGTCGCGCAGCCGGTCGAGCAGGTCGGTGGCGAAGCGGCGCGGGTCGTGCCCGGCCTCCACGACCCGGTCGACCGCGCGGAAGACACCCGGCGCGTCGTGCGCCGCGAGGGCGTCGATCGTCTCGTCGAGCAGCGCGTCGTCGGTGACGCCGAGCAGGCCGACGGCCTCCTTGTAGGTGACGCCGTCGGAGCCGGCACCCGCGAGCAGCTGGTCGAGGATGGACAGCGAGTCGCGGACCGAGCCGCCGCCGGCGCGCACCACCAGCGGGAAGACGGTCGGCTCGACCTGCACGCCCTCGGCGGAGCAGGTCTTCTCCAGCAGGCCGCGCAGCGTCGTCGGCGGCACCAGGCGGAACGGGTAGTGGTGCGTGCGCGAGCGGATGGTGGGCAGCACCTTGTCCGGCTCGGTGGTCGCGAAGACGAAGACGAGGAACTCCGGCGGCTCCTCCACCACCTTGAGCAGGGCGTTGAAGCCCTGCGTGGTGACCATGTGCGCCTCGTCGACGATGTAGACCTTGTAGCGGCTGTTGACCGGCGCGAAGAAGGCCCGCTCGCGCAGGTCACGCGCGTCGTCGACACCACCGTGGCTCGCCGCGTCGATCTCGATGACGTCGAGCGAGCCGGGGCCGTCGGGCGCCAGTGCGACGCACGAGCCGCAGACGCCGCACGGGGTGGACGTCGGCCCCTGCTCGCAGTTCAGCGAGCGGGCGAGGATGCGCGCCGACGAGGTCTTGCCGCACCCGCGCGGGCCGCTGAACAGGTAGGCGTGGTTGATCCGCCCGCCGTCGACGGCGTTGACCAGCGGGGCGGTCACGTGCTCCTGCCCGACCACCTCGGCGAAGGTCGCCGGGCGGTACTTCCGGTAGAGCGCCAGAGCCACGGCAGCAGGTTACGTGGAGGAGGCGACGGATCGGCGAACGCCGCTGTGGACCGGTCGCAGGGCCGGGAGACCCTCCCGACCGGGACACCGGGCAGCGGCGCCACGCAGGCCAGGGACGGCCCTGGCCGCGGTGTCGGCCGGTAGGCCGGCCGAGAGAAAGGGACCCCTCGCGCACCCGCCAGAGCCCGCTTATCCTTGCTGCCTTCCGGCCCTGGGGAGGTTCACAGGGTGACGCCACACGAGGGGTCTGCACCCACTGTAGAGGAAACCGCGTGAGAGCCGGGCGCCCCCTCGC
>DATIMX010000371.1:0-11917 GCA_035474935.1 Geodermatophilus sp.
CTGCGGAGCCACCTATCTCCGCGCGCGGCTGACGGCGGCGCAGTAGCGGTCGTGGTCCTCGCGGACCTCGGCCATCGGGGCCAGGACCTCCTCCTGCGCGACGACGTCCACCGCCGCGTACAGCCGCTGCTCGGCCCGCCGCGCGCGCCGGCGTGCCCGCAGCCCCACCAGTGGCCGGGCGACCAGCGCCAGCAGCGCCCCGGCCAGCAACCCGCCGACCAGCAGCAGCGTGGGCAGCGGCAGCCCCTCCACCCGGGGCAGCGGGACGACCTCGTCGAGCTGGAAGAAGCCGAGGACCACCAGCGCCAGCAGCCACAGCGCGCCCGCCAGCGCGACCAGGGTGAGCAGCCACTGCAGCCCACCCACCGCGCGCTGCCACAGCGGGGTGCGCTGCGGACCGAGGTCGGTGCCGGCGACGGCCCGGTCGAGCCGGTCGGCCAGCTGCTCCTCCGACACCTCGACGGTCCGCCGCAGCTCGTCGCGCCACGCCTGGGGCAGGCCCTCCCCGGCGGTCTCCCGCGCCGCGCGCACCGCCCGGGTCACCCCGGCCCGCTGCACCGCACCGGCAGCCGGCAGCGACGTGCGGGCCACCACCGCCCCGTCGTCGCCCGCGCCCTGCCCCAGGTGCAGCCGGTCGAGCGGGTCCGGGCGCAGCTTCCGCGTCCAGCGCACCAGCGGCCAGCCGGTGGCCGCCGTCCCGTTGCGGCGCACCGACCGCTCGACGGCGGCGGTGACCGCGGGCACCCCCGCGGCGTCGGCCAGCGCATCGGCGAGCTGCTCGCGCTCGGCCCCGCCCACGCCGCTCCCGCCGTGGGGGTGTCCGGGGGGCCCAGCAGCACAGTGCGCCGCCAGCGCCGTCGCGACCCCGCGGACGTCGGCGGTCAGGCGGTCGGTCGCCGCCCGCCGGGCCGACACCCGCCGGGCCAGGTCGGCGCGCAGCTCCCCGAGACCGGTGCCGGTGCGCGCGGAGACCGCCAGCAGCGGCGTGTCCGCGAGGCCCTCCCGGTCGAGCAGCCCGCGCAGGTCGGCCAGGCAGGCCCGCGTGGCCGCGGGGTCGAGCCGGTCGACCTGGTTGAGGACGACGAGCAGCACGCCCGCGTGCCCGGCCAGCGGCACCAGGTAGCGCTCGTGGACAGCGGCGTCGGCGTACTTCTCGGGGTCGAGGACCCACACCAGCACGTCGACCAGCTGCACCAGCCGATCGACCTCCAACCGGTGCTCGAGCCGCACGCTGTCGTGGTCGGGCAGGTCCAGCAGCACCAGGCCGTCCAGTGCCGGCTCGGGGGCGTGCAGGTGCCGGCGCGGCACCTGCAGCCAGTCGAGCAACCGGTCCTGCGGCTCGCCCCAGACGGTCGCGTGCGCGACGCCGGTCGTCGGCCGGCGGATGCCGGGGGTGCTCACCTCGCTGCCCGACAGCGCGTTGAACAGCGTGGACTTGCCGCTGCCGGTGGCGCCGGCCAGCGCGACGACGGTGGCGTCGCCGAGCGCCTCGCGGGCGCCGGCCTTGGCCAGCAGCGTCCGGGCCTCGGCCGGCTCGGGGACCTCGAGGCGGCCGTCGGCGACCTCGACCGCCTCGCGCAGCGCCGCCAGCCGGTCGGCCAGCGGCGGCGTCCGTCCCCTCATGCCCGGTCCCGGGCCGCGGTCAGCGCGTCCGCGGCGGCGCGCAGGTCGGCGGCGGCGTCGGGCCCCGGTCCGGCCGCGTCGACCAGTGCGTCGAAGCGGTCCTGCTCGTAGCGCAGCAGCGCGTCGGCGCGGGCCTGCAGGTCCTCCCGGGCGCGGGCGGCCAGCGAGCGGACGGCGGCGTCACCGAACACCGCCTCCAGCAGCCGCTGGCCCAGCGCCGTCGTCCCGCCGGCCACCGCGACCTCCCCGCCGGTGAGCCCGCCGGTGTGCGCGAAGACGGCCACCATGACGACGGCACCGGCGCCGTTGACCCCCCAGGAGAGCACCCGTGCGCGGGTCCGCTTGTCGGCGCCCTGGTCGCGGACCAGGTCGAGCACGTAGCCCTGCCAGTCGCGGACCTGCGCCGCGGCGGCCTCGGGGAAGTCCGGTGAGACGCGGTCGAGGTCGGTGTCGGCCGCGGCCAGCAGCGGCGTGCCGCCGGGCAGCGCCCGCCAGACGGTGACCGTGCGCTCGGCGGCGCGGTCGGCCTCGGCGCGCAGCAGCGTCTCGACGCTGGTCTCCAGGGCTCCCTGCAGCTCTGCGGCGGGCGAGGGGCGGCCGGTGACCGCAGCGGCGACCCGGTCGCGCAGCCGGCCGATCGAGCTCTGCAGCGAGCGCATCCACTCGCCGGTGCCGATGAACTCCTGCCAGCGGGCCAGCACCTCGCCGCGCAGCAGGCTGCCGCTGCGCACACCCTCGTCGATGCCCTCGTAGGCGGCGGTGTAGGACGCGGCGGCCGCCTCCCGCAGCGCGCCGGCGGCCTGCGCCTGCTGCTCGACCTCGGCGGCGATGCCCGCCACCCGGTCCTCCAGGCTGGCCAGTGCGCCGGTGAGGGTCTGCCGGACGACAGCGGCCCGCTGCTCCTGGTCGGCGGCGAGCGCGTGCAGCCAGTCGCGCAGCGGGGCGACCTGGTCCTCGGGGAGGAAGCCGTCGACGAGCGGCCGCTCCTCGACGACGAACAGCCGCACTCCGGTCAGCCCGGCGCGGTCGAGCATCCCGGCGAGGTCGGGGGCGATCTCGTCGGCGGCGCCCGGCGGTACCCGGTCCAGGACGACGGCCAGCGCGGTGCCGCGCTCCTGCGCCGTCCGCAGCACGTCCCACGGGACGGCGTCGGCGTAGCGGGCCGCGGTGGTGACGAAGACCCACAGGTCGGCGGCGGCCAGCAGCTGCGCGGCCAGCTCGCGGTTGGACTCCACGACCGAGTCGACGTCCGGCGCGTCGAGCAGCGCCAGGCCGGGCGGGACGTCGTCCCGCGGCACCAGCTGCAGCGTGCCGGGGCCGCCGGGCCCGCCGGTGACCCGGGCCAGGCCGGGCAGCACGCGGTCGCCCTCGAAGGCGGCGACGTCGGTGCGGGCGCAGACCAGCACCGGCGCCCGAGTGGTCGGCCGCAGCACGCCCGGCGTGGTGACCGGGGCGCCGACGAGGCTGTTGACCAGCGTGGACTTGCCGGCCCCGGTCGAGCCGCCGACGACGGTGAGCAGCGGGGCGTCGAGGTCGCGCAGCCGGGGCAGCAGGTAGTCGTCGACCTGCTCGACCACCCCGCGGGCTGCGCGCCGGGCGGCCTCGCTGCCCGGCGTGGCCAGGCCGAGCGGAGCGGCCGCGACGGCGTTCCGCAGGGCCGTGAGGGCCTCGGGCAGGCGAGCGGGGACGGTCACGCCCAGGGGACTATCCCGCTGGTCGGGCTTCTAGTCGGATCGTCCCCCGCGGGACGTCACTCGTCGGCGTCCGCCTGCCGGGCGCGCTCGGCACGCAGCTCCGCGAAGACCCGCCGCCGCAGCCGGTCCCGGGTCTGCTCGGACGGGTTCGTGAGCGCCAGGGAGATCCACCAGCGGGCACCGCGCACCAGCACGCGCACGACCCGGGCCGGCGCGATCAGCTCGCCGTCCTCCAGGTCCAGGGCGATCTCCGCGGGCAGGCCGGGCTCCGGGGGCAGCCCCCACCCGTCGACCAGGACGCGGCAGCCGGCCTCGCTGAGGTCGGCCGTCTCCCCCACCGTGTCGGTGCCCGCGACGTGCACCCGGATCGGCACCTGCACGCCGGCGCGCACCGCCTGGCGGCGCTGGCTGCGCTCGGCGGGACCGGTGACCCGCAGCTGCCAGCAGGCGTCGTCCTCGGACAGGACGGCCTCGACCGTGGTCGGCAGGGCCAGGCCGACCCCGAGTTCGCGCCAGAAGACCTCGACCCGGTCGCCCGCCTTGATCGCCCACGCCTGCGCGAGATGGGGCGCGTCCGGACGGACCACGAGCCTCGAGTCGGCCAGCGTGGCGCCCACGACGGACTCGACCGACCCGGTCAGCGAGACACCCTTCCGCAGAGGGGTCAACTGGACCTCGGTGTCTGCGGTCGGCCGGCTTCCGCCGACGTCGCTCATGGGAACCTCCCGGTTGCGTTCCTGCGGCGTCCCGGTTCGGGCGCCGCTGGTACATCGGCAGATCCCGCCGGACCTTGAGCGTCCGCCGCCAGGGGGGTCCCTCAGGAGGAGTTGCGGGCGCGCTCCTCGCGCATCGCCTGGAACACCCGGCGGCGGACCCGGTCCTGCTCGCGCTCGGGCAGGTCCAGGAAGCGCAGCGAGACGGCCCAGCGACGGCCCCGGGTGTGGTGCCACACCACCTCGGCGCGCGCCGTGACGTCGCCGTCCTCCAGGTGCACGGTGAGCGGGACGACGGTGCCCGGTGCCGGCGGGTTGCCGAAGGCGTCGAGGACGGCGCGGATGCCGCGCTCGCTGAGGTCGACGACCTGGCCCTCCAGGCCGACCGAGTCGAGCACCACGGTGACCGCCACCGCGAGGCGGGCGCGGACCGCCTCGCGCCGCTGGATGGACTCCGCGGGTCCGAGCACGGTCAGGTGCCAGCGGGGGGCGGCGCCGCGCTCGACGGTGGCGACCTCCGCGGGCAGCGCCCACACGCTGGCGGTGTCCTGCCAGAAGACCTGCACGTGGTCACCGACCCGGACGACCTCCTGGTCGGCGAAGTCGCCGACCGAGGGGCGCACCACGACCGTCTCGCCGGTGACCTGCTCGACGCGGGTGCTCACCGGGTACCGGTGCTCCCGCGGGGTCACCTCGGCCTCGTCGTCCACCTCCGGGCGGGCGGCGCCAGCGGTGTCCATCGGGCTCCCCCGCTCGGTCCAGGCGATCGCGGCACGGTGCCGCGACGGAACGGTAACCGTGACCGCCGTCCCCGGTGCGGACACCCCACCGGCGCGCCGCGGCCCTCCTCCCTGCCGGACCCCTCGGAGGGAGGAGGTGGGCCACCGGGGCTCAAGGTGGCGCAGATCGCCTCCGATCCGCTCTCCATGACCCGCAAGCTCCGTCCCTGGCACCGCGACCGCGGTCCGGCCCGGACCTCCGCACCCACCCTGTCCGAGCGCCTCCTGGCCGTGACCGACCAGGGTGTCTACGCCGTCGACACGGCCGGACGGTGCGTGCTGGCCAACGAGGCGGCCGCTCGCATGCTGGGGACCGCCCGCCCGCTCCTGCTGGGGGCCCAGGTGCACGACGAGCACCACGGCCGGCCGGTCGACGAGTCGCCGACCGCCTGTCCGCTGTGCGCACCGCTGCACACCGGCCGCCCGGCCCGGGGCACGGCGCCGCTCACCGCGGTCGACGGCAGCACGCTGACCGTGGACTACGTCAGCTCGCTCGTGACCCACGACGGGGAGCCGATCGCCGTCTTCTGGTTCCAGGACGTCGCACCGCGGCACCAGACCGAGTCGGCGCTGCACCAGCTGGAGACGAAGTACCGCGCGGTCACCGAGTCGGCCAGCGACGCGATCGTCTCGGCCGACGCCCGCGGGCTGATCGTGAGCTGGAACCGCGGCGGCCAGGTCATGTTCGGCTACAGCGCCGAGGACGTCGTGGGCAAGCCGCTGACGATGCTGATGCCGGAGCGGTACCGCGACGCGCACGAGCGCGGCATGGGCCGGTTCCTGCTCACCGGGGAACCCCGGGTCATCGGTTCCGGTGCCGTCGAGGTGCACGCGCTGCGGGCGGACGGCACCGAGTTCCCGGTGGAGCTCTCGCTGTCGCACTGGGTCGGGGCGGAGGGCCGGTTCTTCACCGGCATCCTGCGGGACATCACCGAGCGCAAGCGGGCCGAGGAGGCGCTGGCCCGGGAGGCCGGCTTCGTCCGGCTCCTGCAGCAGGTCAGCGTCGCGTCCAACGAGACCTCCAGCGGGCGGGAGGCGCTGGAGACCGGCCTGCGGATGATCGCCGAGCACACCGGCTGGCCGGTCGGGCACATCTACGTCGTGGACGACGACGGCGAGACGCTGCGCTCGTCCAACATCTGGGTCCGCCCCGACGACGAGCGGCTGCTGCCGTTCCTGGACGCCACGACCGCGACGCCGTTCCGCGCCGGCACCGGGCTCCCCGGCCGTGTCCTGGCGTCCAAGCAGCCCAGCTGGATCTCCGACGTCACCACCGACGACAACTTCCCCCGTCGCGCCGCCGCCCGGGACAGCGGGCTGGCCGCGGCCTTCGCCTTCCCCGTCCTGGTCGGCAGCGAGGTCACCGCCGTCCTGGAGTTCTTCACCTCCGAGCCGCTGCAGCCCGACGGCGCCCTCTGCGAGGTCATGGGACAGATCGGCACGCAGCTGGGACGGGTGGTCGAGCGCGAGCTGGCCCAGGACCGGCTGACCCACCACGCCCTGCACGACCCGCTGACCGGCCTGCCCAACCGGACGCTGCTGCTCGACCGGCTGGAGGTGGCCCTGGCGCAGCGCAACCGGGGCGGGATCGCGGTGGTCTTCGTCGACCTCGACCACTTCAAGCTGGTCAACGACAGCCTCGGGCACTCCGCCGGCGACACCCTCCTCGCCGCTGCCGCCACCCGGCTGCGCGCCGTCGTGCGACCCGGGGACACCGTCGCCCGCTTCGGCGGTGACGAGTTCGTCGTCCTCGCCGAGTCCACCATCGGCGAGCGGGACGCCGAGGGGCTGGCCGAGCGCCTGGCCGGAGCGCTGGCGGAGCCCTTCGAGCTGGGCGGTGCCGAGGTCTTCGTGACCGCCAGCATCGGCATCGCCGTGTCCGACGGCATCGAGGGCGACGCCCACGCCCTGCTCCGGGACGCCGACGCGGCCATGTACCGCGCGAAGGAGGCCGGGCGCGCCCGGTACGAGGTCTTCGACTCCCTCATGCGCGCCGGCGCGGTCCGCCGGTTGGAGATCGTCAACGACCTGCACCGCGCGCTCGAGCGCAACCAGTTCGTGCTGCACTTCCAGCCGCAGATCGACCTGCGCACCAACAGCCTCATCGGTGTCGAGGCCCTGCTGCGCTGGGTGCACCCCGATCGCGGGCTGGTCCCGCCGCTGGAGTTCATCCCGGTCGCCGAGGAGACCGGCCTGATCAACGAGCTCGGGCGGTGGGTGCTGCGGGCCGCGTGCCAGCAGGGCCGCAGCTGGCTCGACCGGTTCCCCGGGCGTCCGCCCCTCGTCATGAGCGTCAACCTCTCGGGCCGCCAGCTGCACCAGCCGCGGTTCGTCGAGGAGGTCGCCGCCGCGCTCGCGGACTCCGGTTTCCCGGCGGAGCAGCTGGTCCTGGAGATCACCGAGAGCGTGCTCATGAACGACACCGCGGCGACGATCGACACCCTGGCGTCGCTCAAGGAGCTCGGTGTCCGCCTGGCGATCGACGACTTCGGGACCGGCTACTCGTCGCTGACCTACCTGCAGCGCTTCCCCATCGACATCCTCAAGATCGACAAGTCCTTCGTCGACGGGCTGGGCGGCGCGAACCTCGAGGAGTCGGCGGTGACCCGCACGATCGTGTCGCTGGCCAAGACGCTGCGGCTGGAGACCGTCGCCGAGGGCGTCGAGCGCAGCGAGCACGTGCGCGAGCTGCAGAGCCTCAACTGCGACATCGGCCAGGGCTACTTCTTCGCCCGGCCGCTGGACGCCGGCGCGCTGACCTCGCTCATGAGCCAGCCGGACACCCCGATGGCGGCGCTCGGCCCCCTCACCGAGGTGGACCGGCTCCTCGGGTCGCACTGACCCCCCACCCCTCCCTCCCCTCCGACCTAGGGACCCCTCATGCCCGGCTCGATCGGCGAGCACCTGCTGCAGGAGCGCCACGGCACCACCAACCGCGCCCGCGGCTTCTACAACCACCAGATGCTCGACCACCTCAACGACCACATGCGGGAGTTCGTGGCCCGCATGGAGATGGTCTTCGTCGCCACGTCCGACGCCTCCGGCGAGGCCGACTGCTCCTTCCGCGCCGGGCCCCCCGGGTTCGTGTGCGTGCTGGACGAGCGGACCCTGGCCTACCCGGAGTACCGGGGGAACGGGGTCATGGCCAGCCTCGGCAACATCGTCGAGAACGGGCACATCGGCCTGCTGTTCCTCGACTTCTGCGGCGACGCCATCGGGCTGCACGTCAACGGTCGCGCGTCGATCCTGGAGAACGACGACCTGCTCGCCCGGCCCGACCTGCCCGACAGCGTCCTCGACGGGCTGCTGCAGGACGGCGGACGGCGTCCCGAGCGGTGGGTCGCCGTGGACGTGGTCGAGGCCTACATCCACTGCTCCAAGCACATCCCGCAGATGGTCAAGCGGTCCGAGGTGCGCCAGGCGTGGGGCACCGACGACGTCGTCCGCAAGGGCGGGGACTACTTCAAGGCCAAGCACTCGACCCGTCCGTGGGTCGACGACGTGGCCGCGGGTGCCGCGGTCCCGGGCGGAACCACCTGATGCCGCGGACCGTCCCCGAGGCCGCCGCGGAGACCACGGCGCAGGCCGTGGCCAAGGCGGCCGCGGTCCAGAGCCCGGCCGGTTACCTCAGGAGCTCGGTGCTGGCGGGGGTCTACGTCGGGCTCGCCGTCGTCCTCCTCGTGAGCGTCTCCGCTCCCCTGGCCGCAGCCGGCTCCCCGGTGACCAGGCTGGTGCAGGCAACCGTCTTCGGTCTCGCGCTCACCCTCGTCGTCTTCGCCGGCGCGGAGCTGTTCACGGGCAACGTCATGGTGATGGCCCACGGGATCAGCCGGCGGGCCACCGCCTGGCGTTCCGTCGGGCTCGTCGGGGCGCTCTCCCTCCTGGGCAACGCGGTCGGGTCCCTGGCCCTGGCCGGCGCCGTGCACCTGAGCGGGGTGCTCGGCTCGCCGGCCGGCGCGACCGGACGGTCACCGGCCGTGGCGCTGCTCGACGGCATCGTCCAGGCCAAGACCGCCGCCACCGGTCCGCAGCTGTTCTGGCGCGCGGTCCTGTGCAACGCGCTCGTCTGCCTGGCGGTCTGGATGGCCACCCGGGCCGCGACCGACGGAGCCCGGTTGGCGGTCCTGTGGTGGGGGCTGCTCGCCTTCATCGGCTCGGGCTTCGAGCACTCGATCGCCAACATGACGACCTTCTCGCTCGCCGCCCTCGAGGGGGTCGCCGGCTGGTCGGACCTGGCCGGCAACCTGCTGTGGACCGTCCCGGGCAACGTCGTCGGCGGCCTGCTCGTGGCCGCCGCCTACGCCTCGCGGGCGGGACGCGGCGATGACGGGCCCGTCGTCCCACCCGGCGCCGCGGCCCCCGAGTTCGCCGTCCCGGGACCCCGCCGGGCCGTCTGACGACGGCAGCGGCGTCGCTTCCGCTGCATCCACCGGCTCGGCCCCGTCCCGGGTCCGCCCTGAGCGTGCGAAGGATGGGAGGACGGCGGCCCCCTTGCAGGGTCCCGCCACGAGCCTGGTGACGTACTGGAACGGCCCCCCTGCAGGGTCCCGCCGCGAGCCTGCGAGTGGCGGGGGGCAGGGGGGTCCTTCCTCAGGCGGAGTCGGCGACCGGGGCGTCCCCGTGCTGGTGCCGCGCGCAGTGCGCGCAGCAGTAGAAGTGCCCCTCGACGACGACGCCGTGGCCGACGACCTTCACGCCGCAGTGCTCGCAGATCGGCGCCATCTTGTGGATCGCGCACTCGAAGCTGTCGAAGGTGTGCCGCGCCCCCTGAGCGACCACCTCGAAGCTCATCTCGTAGTCGTTGCCGCAGACCTCGCAGACCGCCATGGCTCCTCCTCGCCGTCCGGGGGTCGGTTCCTTCCCCGCCGCGGGCCGCGGGACACCGGCGGTCAGCGGCGGCGGGTCATCGAGCCGGACAGCTGCGGGCGAAAGCTGTGGCGCACCCGCTGCCACCGGTTCGGCGTCCGCTCGGGATCGAGCAGCTCGGTCTCGGCCAGCGCCCGGTCGCCGGGGCCGAGCTCCGGCGGGTCGTAGGGCACCAGCGACCGCCCGAGCGGTCGGCGCAGGCTCTCCACCGCGGCGACCAGGCGGCCGTCGTGCGCCGCGACCGCCTGCGCCACCTCCTCGGGCGGCACGCCGAGGTGCTCGCCCAGCAGCCGGTCGCGCATGCCGGTGACCGCGGCCGAGATCTCGTCGTGCCGGGAGCCGGGCCGGGCCTCGATCGAGACGTCGCACTCGGTGTCCAGGCCCATCGAGCGGTTGTTGAGGTTCGCCGAGCCGATCCGCAGCAGCCGGTCGTCGACCACGAGCACCTTGGCGTGCACGTAGATCCGCCGGCGGCGCTCGGTGACGGGCACGTACAGCCGGAACCGGTCGTGCACGTCGGCGTCCTCGAGCAGCGCGAGCAGCTTGGCCCGCGCCGTGTCCATCGCCTTCTCCTCGAGCCAGCTCGCCGAGGTCTCCGGGTTCACGACCACGACGTCCGGACCGTCGGGTTCCGCCAGCCGCTGGGCGATGGCCTCGGCGATCCGCCGGTTGGCGAAGAACTGGCTCTCGATGTAGAGCCCGCGCCGGGCGGCGGCGATGGCGGCCAGCCACAGCAGCTCGATCTCGTGCACCAGGCTGGTCCCGCCGTGCTCCGGCCGGGTGCGGGAGATGGCGACGTCCACGTCGGTGAGCAGTGGCTCGACGTCGTCCGGCCAGCACACCTGCAGGTCCTCGACCGGCTCCAGCCGGTCGCCGGTGGCGCTCTCCCACCGCTCCCGCGCCAGGTCGCCGATGGCCCGGGCGGCGTCCCCGGAGACGACGCTGGTCACGTCGTGCCAGGGCCCCGACCGTTGGCCCGAGCCCGGCCGGCGGCGCAGCGGGTGCCGGTCGCGGTGCTCGGAGGTGTCCCACCGGTCGGTGGTGACGTCGATGCCGCCGGCGAAGGCCAGGCAGTCGTCGATGACCACGATCTTCTGGTGGTGCGCGCCGCCGATCGGGTGGTGCTGGTCGACGGTGAAGGTGAGCCGGTCGGGGGTCCGCCGGTTGAGCAGCACGATCGGTGCCAGACCGCGGACCAGCGCGATCAGCATGCCGACGTCCCAGTGCAGGACGCCGATCTCCAGCTCGGGGTTCCGCCGGACGGCGGTCTCGAGGACCCGGCCCAGCCGGTCGGCGCGCGCGGTGCCGTCCCGGCGGGGATCGAGCTGGATGCGCGGGTCGAAGTCCCAGCCGATGAACAGCACCCGGCGGCGCGCGCGCAGCACCGACCACTTCAGCGCCGCGAAGTAGTCGGCGGCGTCCACGAACGCGGCGAACCGGTCGGCCCGCTCGATCCGCCAGCACGTCTCCCCCGGGACCAGCAGGTCCTCGGTGGCGACCGGCCCGGCACCTCCGTCGGCCACCCCGGTCAGCCGTTGCGGCGCACGTAGGAGCTGACGAAGTCCCGCAGGCTGCGGGTGGGCCGCAGCCAGGCGCCGTCCGGCGGTAGCGCGTCGAGGCGCACCCGGTCCAGGGGGACGGCGAAGGCGCCCGGCACGTCCTCGATGTCGATGAACTCCAGCAGGTCCGAGCCGATGGCGTAGCCGGCGACCTCGCTGAACGCGACGACGACGACGTGCGTGCCCTCGCGGACCAGCCGCTCCAGCGGCTCGGCGAAGTTGCGGCCGTCGCCGGAGAAGACCACCAGCCGCCGCAGCCGGTGGCTGTGCCGGCGCACGTCGATGTGGTCGAGCATCGCCTGGTCGATGTCGTCGTCCGGCGCGGCCTTCGGGCGGGCGAACACCGCGAAGCCGAAGCCGCGCAGGGCCTCCACCCACCGCTGCAGCGAACCGACCACCGGCGGGATGTTCGCGAAGACGCAGGCCTCGACCTCCGGCCCCCCCGGGGCTCCCGGGTCGCCCGCACCCTCGACGAACCAGGCGGCGATCGCGTCGAAGCGGGGCCGCGACGCCGCCGTGGGCCGGGCACCGATGACCGTCGACAGCGTCATGTCGATGTTCGGCGCGTCCCAGATCAGCAGGTCCAGGGCGGGTCGCTCCCGGCCGTCGGCCTCCGGCACGACACCGGCGGCGGGGTCGACGTCGAGCAGGGACACGTTGCCGGCAGGGGCCTCGGGACTCAC
>DATIMX010000372.1:0-6727 GCA_035474935.1 Geodermatophilus sp.
GGCTGCTTCGACGAGCCCTTCCGCCTCGAGGGCGCCGGCGTCGCCGTCGGCACCAGCGTGGGCGTCGCCGTCCACAACGGCGGATCGGGCAGCGCCGACGCGCTGCTGCGCGCCTCCGACGCCGACATGTACCGGCACAAGCACGCCGGTCGCGACGGAGTCGATCCGGTCAGCGGCTGACACCGGCCCTCGGCCCCGTCCCGGGCCCCGCCCTGAGCCTGCGAAGAGTGGAGAGGACGGGGCCCTCCCTCAGTCGCGGAGGCGGGCGCGCAGGGCGGCCTGCTCCTCGGGGCCGAAGCCGTGCGCGGTGAGCCAGCCCTGCGGGCCGCCGTGCCGCTCGTCGAGCAGCTCGAGCACCCGGCGCATGGTCCCCGCCCGCGGCGTGTGGCTGGCGACGTCGCGGCGCACCATGTCCTCGGCGTAGGTCGGTGACGCGGCCAGCTTGGCGACCAGGTCGTCGATGACCTCGGCGGTCAGTGCGTAGTCGGCGACGATCTCCTCGTTCGGGACGCCGGCCACGGCGAGCGCGAAGGCCACCACGACCCCGGTGCGGTCCTTGCCCGCGGCGCAGTGCACCACCGTGGCGCCGTCCGTGGGCGCGGCCAGGGCGCGCAGCGCGGCGACCACGTTCTCCGGTCGGTGCGCGAGGTAGCCCAGGTAGGAGCGCACCGCCGGGGGCTCGCCCTGGTCGCCCTCGGCCACCTGCCGCGGCAGGATCGACTCGGCCCAGTCGGCCGGGAGTTCTGGCACGTCGGCCTCCTCGACGGCGAACACGTCGGTGTGGTGGCCGCGCTCGGGCAGCAGGGTGAAGTGCCGGTGCGTCACCTCGGCCACCGCGCGCAGCGGGCCGCGGCCCTCCAGCAGCACCTCGGCGGTGGTGCGCAGGTCGACCACCTCGCGCAGCCGCACGTCCTCCACCAGCCGGCGGACGTCGTCCTCGCTGAGCGTCTGCAGGTTGTCGCTGCGCAGCACCCGCCTCGGGACCGTCGTCCCGCCGTCGACGGTGGGCAGCCCGCCCAGGTCGCGGGTGTTCGTCGTCCCGTCGAGGCGTAGCCAGCGGTCGGTCCGCAGACGGTCGGAGGCTCCGGAGGTCACGCGCACGACGGTACGACGCAGGGGATGGCCGGTCGGTGTGGGCGCGGACCCCACACCCGGTGTCGCGACTGTGGAGTCCGCTCACCTGGAGACGGCGCGTGCCGCTCCCTACCGTGTGACCCGCCTCACTCGGCGTCCACGACGGGCGCTCGGGGGCCGTGAACCCCACCGCCTCGCCCGCGCCTCCACCGTCGAACGACAGGAGTCCCATGGACCTGACCAGAGCCAGGACGGTCGTGGCGGGGGTCGCCCTCGCCGTCGTCGCCTCACTCGGCTGGACGACGCCGGCGGGTGCCGCGGACGCCGCCGCGCGGTGTGCGGCGCTCGCGGGGGTCGACATCCCCGCGCGCGAGATCGGCCTCCCGACGACCGGCGGCGAGGTGGCCGAGGCCACCCTCGTGGCGCCGTCCGGGAGCGGCACCACCGCGATCGGGGAGCACTGCAGGGTCACCGCCGCGCTGCACCCCGTGGACCCCGCCGCCCCGGACATCCGCATGCAGGTGGCGCTGCCCACCACGTGGAACCAGAAGGCGCTGATGTTCGGCGGGGGCGGCTACGACGGGACCATCCCGGCGCTCGACGGGAACGTCCCCTTCGGTCCGAGCGACGCCCCTCGGCCGCTCGGCCGCGGGTACGCGACCTTCGCCAGCGACTCCGGGCACCAGGCACCCGCCGGCTTCCTGCCGACCCCCTCGCTGTACGGCGAGTTCCTGGCCAACGACGAGGCGCTGCGCAACTTCGCCGGGGACGCCCTGAAGAAGACCCGGGACGCCGGCGTGTTCGTCATCGGCCGGTACTACGGCAGGAACACCCTCGAGCAGACCTACTTCGCCGGCGGCTCCACCGGCGGTCGGGAGGCGCTCGCCGTCGCGCAGCGCTGGGAGCGCGACTTCGACGGGGTCATCAGCGTCTATCCCGCGTTCAACGCCGCCACCCTGGACCTGTACTTCGGCCACATGACCCGTCAGCTCGCCGCGCCGGGCGCCTTCCCCCGTCCCGCGCAGCAGGTGCTGCTCTACGACGCGGTCATCACGGCTTGCGACGGCCTCGACGGGCTGACCGACGGCGTCATCAGCAACGAGCCGGCCTGCGACTTCGACCCCGCCGTCCTCCGCTGCCCGGAGGGGCAGGACACCGGTGACACCTGCCTGTCCGACCCGCAGATCACCGCGATCCGCGCCGTCTCCAGCGCCGTCACGTTCCCGTACCCCCTGGCCAGCGGCGAGACCGGCTACCCGGGCTTCCCGTTCCTCTCCGGCGCGGACATGTCGACACCGCTGCTCGGCCTGGGGACGACCGCGCCGACCACCCCCATGCCGACGACCGCCGGCTACGGCATGCAGTTCTGGGACGCCTGGGTCCGGTACGCCGTGACCCGCGACCCCGGCTACGACTCCCTGTCCCTGGACCCGCTGGCGCCGGGCCCCTGGCAGGACCGCATCTCGCAGCTCACCGCGCTGCAGGACGTCAACAGCACCGACCTGCGGCCCTTCGCGAGGAGCGGCGGGAAGCTGCTGCTGCTGCACGGGACGGCGGACGAGCTGGTCAGCCACCGGGCCACGGTCGAGTACTACGAGGGGCTGGTGCAGACCATGGGGCAGCGCCGGGTCGACGCGTTCGCCCGCTTCTACCTGGTCCCCGGCGCCAACCACGCCAACGTCGCCGCCGCCTTCGCCGCCGGCTGGGACTCCCTCACCGCCCTGGACCACTGGGTCACGACCGGCGCGGCGCCGGCCGACCCCGTCGTCCGGGACACCAACCCCGGCGCCACCCGCACGCGGCCGCTGTGCGAGTACCCGGCGCACCCGCAGTACAGCGGCTCGGGCAGCCCGGACGAGGCGAGCAGCTTCGACTGCGTGACCGGATAGCCGAGGTCCGGACGCAGCCCGGCTCCGCCGGTGCCCACGGCGCGACGCACCGCGTGGGTGCCGGCAGTGGCGCCTGCGCCGGTCAGCTCCGCAGGAACCGGTCGCACACCTCGAGCAGCCGGGACCGAAGGGCGGCGCCCCGGCGGGAGAACGCCCGCTGCGCGGCGACGTACTGCGCCTTGCCCTCGGGCGTCTCGATCGCGACGGGCTCGTAGCCGGCGGCGCGCAGGTCGTAGGGGGAGGCGCGCATGTCCAGCTCCCGGACGTCGGCCGCCAGCACGAGGCAGTCCAGCAGCAGGTCGCCGGGGACGGCGGGACCGAGCTTGTAGGCCCACTTGTAGAGGTCCATGGTCGCGTGCAGGCAGCCCGGCTGCTCCAGCTCGACCTGGGTGGCGCGGGTGGGCCGCAGCCGGTTGCGGCCGACGGCGGCGGGCGTGAAGAACCGGAACGCGTCGAAGTGCGAGCAGCGCACCGGGTGGGACTCGACGACGGCGTCGGTGCCGGCCCGGCCCAGCCGCAGCGGCAGCGGGTGCCGGTGCTCGTCGGCCCGGTAGACCATCGCCCACTCGTGCAGCCCGAAGCAGCCGGTGTGCGCCGGCCGGGACGCGGTCGCGGCCAGCAGCCGGGCGACGAACGCGACGGTGTCCCCGCGGTCGGCCCGGAAGGCGTCGAGGTCGAGGGTGACCGCGCCGTCGTCGTCGGTGGTGTACCAGCGCCAGGCGGCGTGCGGCGCGGGGCCGTCGGCGCCGGGCTCGAGGACCACCCCGGGGCCGGGGTGCCAGCGGCGCAGCTGCGCGGGGCGGGCGCTGTAGTACTCGTAGAGGAAGTCCTCGACCGGGTGGCGGGTGCCGGTGGCGCGGCGGGCCCGGTGGTCCGCGGTCAGCGCATCGGCCCGCTCCGCGTGCGCCTGCGCCCGCGCCGTCCACTCGGCCGCGGGCAGGCGGGTCAGGAGGGCGTGCACCCGACCAGGGTAGGAGGGGCCGGATCAGCCGCCGGCGGGACGCGTCAGGCGGTGCAGCCGCAGTGCCAGCTGCACCTCCAGGGCCCGCTCCGGCGCCGACCAGTCGCGGCCCAGCAGCCGGCCCACCCGCTCCAGGCGCTGGGTGACGGTGTTGACGTGCACCTGCAGGGTCTCCGCCGCCCGCGCCGGTGATCCGCCGGCGTCGAACCAGGCCCGTAGCGTCCCGACCAGGTCGGTGCCGCGCCGCTCGTCGTAGTCCAGCACCGGGCCGAGGGTGCCGGTCACGAAGCCGTGCACGTCCCGTCCCTCGCCGACCAGCAGCCCGACGAAGCCGAGCTCGTCGGCGCTGGCCGCCTGACCGGCCCGGCCCAGGGCGACCAGCGTCGAGGCGCACCGCCGGGCCTCGCCGTGCGCGGGGGCGACCGCGGCCGGCCCCTGCACCGGCCCGGCGCCGCCGACGGTCACCGGCCGGCCCGCGGCCGTGGTGAGCTCCCGGCAGACCAGCGCCGCCGCGGCGCCGGGCTCCTGACCCGGCAGGCAGAGCACCACCCGCCCGTCGTTCAGGCCGGCCAGCCCGCCGCGGACGGCGGCCAGGTGCGTGGCGGCGGCCAGCGCCCGGCCTCGGCAGCGCTCCTCGACCAGGGCGACGACGACGGCGTGCGGCCGGTCGAGGTCGGCGCCCAGCCGGCGGGCGCGCTCCCGCAGCCCGTCGGGGTCGCGCAGTGCCGGCCCGAGCAGCTCCTCGAGCAACTCGCCGCGCACCCGGCCCTCGGCCTCGCTGGCGGTGCGCCGGATGAGCAGCAGCAGGGAGGTCACCAGCGCGGCGCGCTCCAGGATGCGCTGGTCGGAGTCGGAGAGCTCGTCGTCCCGGTGCAGCACCAGGCCGCCCAGCAACTCGGCGCCCACGGTCACCGCAGCGGTCCACCAGCTGCGGTCGCGGACCGTCCGGCCGGTCGAGCGGGCGTGGGTGAGGGCGGCCGCGGGGTCGGGCGGCAGGTCGCCGTCCGACCCGGGGGACGGCGTGCCGCGGCCGTGCTCGTCGAGGATGGTGATCCGCCCGCCGAGCGCCTCGGTGACCGCGGCCGCGACGTCCTCCACCCCGCCGCCGCGCAGCACGATGTCGATGAACCGGTCGTGCGCGCCGGCGGCCCGCTCCACCGAGGCGGAGTGCGCACGCAGCTCCCGGGTGGCCGTCGACAGCTCCTCCAGCGCCGACCGGGTCTCCTCCAGCAGGCGGGCGTTGTCCAGCGCGATCGCCGCGTGCGCGGCCAACGAGCCCAGCAGCGAGACCTCGGAGCGGTCGTAGAGCCGCTTGTTGCGGTCGGCGGCGAACAGCACCCCGATCACCCGCGACCCGCGGACCAGCGGGACGCCGAGGATGGCGACCAGGCCCTCCTCGGCAACGCCCCCGTTGATCTCGTCGGTGTGCTGGAAGCGCGGGTCGGCGAAGTAGCGGGCGGTGGCGTACGGCGCGGCGGTCTGCGCGACCAGGCCGCCGAGGCCGGCCCCCATCGGCAGCCGCAGCGCCTGGAACCGGGCCGAGACGGAGCCGTCCGTCACCCGCATGTAGGTGTCGCCGCGGGCGTCGTCGTTCAGGGTCAGGTAGGAGACGTCGGTGCCGAGGAGCTGCCGGGCCCGCCGGACGATCGCGGTGAGCACCTCGTCGACGCTGCGCAGCGCGGCGAGGTCGCTGGCGGTGTCGAACAGCGCGGCGAGCTCGGACTCCCGGCGGCGCCGGGCGGCGAAGGCGTCGCGCACCTGCAGGGCCAGCAGCTTGACCCGCTCCAGCCCGGCGAGCGTCGCGGCGTCGGCACCGGCGGCCCGGGCGCGCACCACCGGTCCCTCGAACTCGATCGCCGCCGCCTCCTCGAGCAGCAGCGCGAAGTACTCCGCGGCGCCGTCGAGCCGCCCGGCCGCCGACACCGGCCCCCTGCCGAGTCCCGCCGCGGCCCCGTCCCGAGGCTCGCCGCGAGCCTGCGAGCGGTGAGGAGGACGGGGTCCTTCTCCGGCAGGGGGCAGGGGGTCCTCCATCAGTGGGCGGTCCACCCGCCGTCCATGACCAGGGAGCTGCCGGTGATCGACGCGGCGACCGGGGAGCAGAGGTACGCGACCGCCTCGGCGACCTCCTCGGGCTCGATCAGCCGCTTGACGGCCGCCGGAGCGAGCATGATCTGCTCCACGACCTCGTCCTCGGACAGGCCGTGCGCCTTCGCCTGGTCGGCGATCTGGTTCTCCACCAGCGGGGTGCGCACGTAGGCGGGGTTGACGCAGTTGGAGGTGACCCCGTGCGGGGCGCCCTCCAGCGCGATCACCTTCGACAGCCCCTCGAGACCGTGCTTGGCGGTGACGTAGGCGCTCTTGTACGCCGAGGCCCGCAGCCCGTGGACCGAGCTGACGTTGACGATCCGCCCCCAGCCGCGGCCGTACATGTGCGGCAGCGCGCCGCGGACCAGCCGGAACGGCGTCTCCAGCATCAGCCGCAGGATCAGCGAGAAGCGGTCGACCGGGAACTCGTGCAGCGGCGCCACGTGCTGCAGCCCGGCGTTGTTGACCAGCACGTCCACGTCGAGGTCCAGGCCGTCGACGGCGTCGAGGTCGGAGAGGTCGACGGCGACCGCCGTCCCCCCGACCGCCGCCGCCACCGCCTTCGCCGCGTCGGCGTCGCGGTCGACGACGACCACGTCCGCGCCGGCCTCGGCCAGCCGGACCGCGCACGCCCGGCCGATGCCCGAGGCGCCGCCGGTGACGAGGGCCCGCCGGCCGCTGAGGGTTCCTGAGTCCGCCATGCCGCCGAAGGCTAGGC
>DATIMX010000373.1:0-5311 GCA_035474935.1 Geodermatophilus sp.
TGAGCGCGGCCTCGATGGCCGGCGTCGTCCATTCGGGCAGCTCGCGCAGCGCGGCCTGCGCGGCGCCGAGCACCTCGGCCGCCTCCGGGCCGGCCAGCTGCTTGGCCGCGGCCGCCGGGTCGATCTCGACGTCGTCCACGAACAGGAAGCCGAGCAGCCCCACGGCGTCGGAGAGGACGATCATGCGCTCCTGGGCCAGCGGGGCGATCGTCTCGAGGACGCGCCGCTGCTCGGCCGTCGGCGGCTCGGCGACCAGCCCGGCGCGGGCGAGGAAGGGCACCACCCGCTCGGTGAAGTCCTCCACCGGCAGCGCGCGCAGGTGGGTGGCGTTGATCGCCTCGGCCTTCTTCAGGTCGAAGCGGGCCGGGTTGGCGCTGACCCGGGTGACGTCGAAGGCCTCGACCATCTCCTGCATCGAGAAGACGTCGCGGTCCTCGGCGATCGACCAGCCCAGCAGGGCCAGGTAGTTGGCGAAGCCCTCGGGGACGAAGCCGCGCTCGCGGTACACGTCGACGTTGGACTGCGGGTCGCGCTTGGAGAGCTTCTTGTTGCCCTCCCCCGTGACGTAGGGCAGGTGGCCGAAGCGCGGCGTGCCGGAGGCGACGCCGATGTCGGTCAGCGCGCCGTAGAGCGCCAGCTGCCGCGGCGTGGAGGGCAGCAGGTCCTCCCCGCGCAGGACGTCGGTGATGCCCATGAGGGCGTCGTCCACCGGGTTGACGAACGGGTAGAGCGGCACCCCGTTGGCCCGCACGATGACGAAGTCGGGCACGGAGCCGGCGGCGAAGCGGATCTCCCCGCGGACCAGGTCGGTCCAGGCGAGGTCCTCGGCGGGCATCCGCAGCCGCAGCACCGGCTCGCGTCCCTCGGCGCGGAAGGCCGCCTTCTGCTCGTCGGTGAGGAACCGGTCGGCGTTGTCGTAGCCGAGCTTCGGGTCCTGCCCCGCGGCCAGCCGGCGGGCCTCGACCTCCTCGTTGGTGGAGAAGGACTCGTAGGCGTGCCCCGCCGCCAGCAGCTTCTGGGCGACCTCGCGGTAGACCTCGTGCCGCTCGGACTGCCGGTAGGGCCCGTGCGGACCGCCGACCTCCGGGCCCTCGTCCCACTCCAGGCCCAGCCAGTGCAGGCTGTCGAGCAGGTGCCGGTAGGACTCCTCGGAGTCGCGGGAGGCGTCGGTGTCCTCGATGCGGAAGACGAAGGTGCCGCCGGTGTGCCGGGCGTGCGCCCAGTTGAACAGCGCCGTCCGGAGCAGGCCGACGTGCACCATGCCCGTCGGCGACGGGCAGAACCGGGTGCGGGTCGTCGTCGGGGCGGTGGGCGGGAGACCGGTCGCGGTCACCGCAGGCCGCCGGCGGTGGAGGTGGTGTCGGCGCCGCTGACGCCGTTGACCAGGGACCCCAGGCCCTCGATGGCGCACTCGACCCGCTGGCCGGGCCGGATGGGGCCGACGCCGGACGGGGTGCCGGTGAGCACGACGTCGCCGGGCAGCAGGGTCATCACCTGCGAGATGTAGGAGACCAACGTCGGGATGCCGAAGAGCAGCTGGCTGGTGCGGCCGGACTGGCGCAGCTCGCCGTCCACCGTGCAGGTGACCTCGAGGTCGGCGGGGTCCTTGCCGAGGCCGGCGAGGTCGGTCTCGATCCAGGGGCCCAGCGGGCAGAAGGAGTCGAAGCCCTTGGCGCGGGTCCACTGCCCGTCGCCGGCCTGCATGTCCCGCTCCGTGACGTCGTTGGCGATCGTGTAGCCGAACACGCTGCCCGGCGCCTGCTCCGGGGTGACGTGGCGGGCGCCGCGGGCGCCGATGACGACGGCCAGCTCGACCTCGTGGTGCACGTTGGTGCTGCCCGGCGGGATGCGGATGGCGTCGCCCGGGCCGATGACCGTCGTCGACGGCTTGAGGAACAGCAGTGGCTGCGACGGGGCGTCGCCGGTGCCCATCTCCTCGACGTGCGCCGCGTAGTTCTTGCCGACGGCCACCACCTTGCTCGGCAGGATCGGGGAGAGCAGCCGCACGTCGGCCTGCGCGTAGCGCTGGCCCGTGAAGGAGATGGTGCCGAACGGGTGGCCCTCGATCTGGGCGACCTGGCCGTCGCCGTCGAGGACGCCGAAGGACATGCCCGAGGGCGAGGCGAAGCGGACGATGCGCACGCTCCGAGGCTAGTCGCCGCTCTGCGCGCGCCCGTGCCGAGGAGGACCTACCGTGCCCCCATGGCCTGCCGTTTCTCGGAGCTCGTGGTGGACAGCCGCGATCCGGAGGCGCTGGCGGCCTTCTGGGCCGAGGTCCTCGGGTACGAGGTCCTCGGTCGGGAGGAGGACGGCAGCGTGGAGATCGGTCCCGTCGCCGGCTTCGGCGGTCCGGCGCCGACGCTCGTCTTCGGCCCGGTGGCCGAGCCGACACCGGGCAAGGTGCGGCTGCACGTCGACGTCAGCCCCACCGACCGCGACCAGGACGCCGAGCTGGAGCGGCTGCTCGCCCTGGGGGCCACGCGGGCGGACGTGGGGCAGTCCGGCGCCGAGAGCTGGCACGTGCTGGCCGACCCGGAGGGCAACGAGTTCTGCCTCCTGCGCCGCCGCCTCGATCCCCTGTGACCGAGTTCTGACAGAGGAGACCGACATGATCCTGATCGTCATCAAGATGCCCGTCCGGCCCGACCGCATCGACGAGTTCCGGACCCACGCCGACGAGTACGCCCGGGCGGTGAACGCCGAGGAGGGCAGCTTGTTCTTCGAGTGGTCCCGCAGCGTCGAGGACCCGAACACCTTCGTCTGCATCGAGGGCTTCCGGGACTCCGAGGCCGGCGCCTCGCACGTCGCCACCCCGCACGCGAAGGCCGCCTTCGACTGGATGTCCGACCTGGTCGCCGAGCAGCCGCAGATCATCTACATCGACGCCCCGGAGGTCAGCGGCTTCGGCCCCATGGGCGAGGTCCAGCCCAGGGGCTAGCCGCCGCGGGGTCGCCGCTCCCGGGGGACGCGTCGTCCCTGGGCGCCGTCGCTGCTGCGCCTGCGAGCATGACGCCGTGACCCGCGCTCTCGCGGCGCTGACGTGCCTCGCGCTGCTCACGGTCGTGGTCGAGGCGACCGACGACCCGCACCCGCTGCTCGCCGTCGCCCTCGGTGCGACGTTCGCGGCGCACGCGCTCGTCGCGCTCCCCTGGCTGGCAGGTCAGCCGGTGCCCCGCCGGTACTGGCTGACGGCCGGGCACGTGTGCCTCCAGCTCCCCCTCGGCGCGCTCCTGTTCGGCGCGGCACACGCCGGGGTGGGGGCGACCCTGCTGCTGCTCGTGCTGGTCGCGCAGAGCGTGCTGCTCCTGCCGCTGCCCGCCGCCGCCGTGGTCACGGCACTGGTGCCCCTCGTGCACGCCGGGATGGGCTGGGCCGACTTCGCGCGCAACGGCCTCGGGATGCTGGGCGCAGCGGTCTTCACCGCGGTCGTCACCGCACTGCTCCAGCGGGAGCAGCAGGCCCGGGCCGAGCTGGCCGAGGCCAACGAGCGGCTGCGCGGGTACGCCGCGCAGGCCGAGGAGCTGGCGACCACGCGGGAGCGCAACCGGCTGGCGCGCGACATCCACGACGGTCTCGGCCACCACCTGACCGTCGTCCAGATGCAGGTGCAGGCCGCCCGGGCCGTGCTGTCGTCGGACCCGGGCCGCGCCGACGAGGTCCTGGCCAAGGCGCAGCAGCAGGCCAGCGAGGCGCTGGCCGAGGTCCGCCGGTCGGTGGCCACGCTGCGCGAGCCCCGGACGTCGCCGCCGCTGCGCACCGCGCTCGAGGCGCTGACCGCGGAGGTCTCCGCGGCCGGCGTCCCCGCGACGCTCGAGGTCGTCGGCACCGAGCGGCGGCTGCCCGCGGAGGCCGAGGAGTCCCTGTTCCGGTCGGCGCAGGAGGGGCTGACCAATGTCCGCAAGCACGCGGCGGCGACCTCGGCCCGGGTGACCCTGACCTACGGCGACGACGGGACGGTGCGGCTCAGAGTGCGGGACGACGGCCGCGGCCTGCCGGCCGGTGGGCGCGACTCGGACCGGCGCGGCTTCGGGCTGGTCGGGCTGCGGGAGCGGGCGGCGCGCGCCGGCGGGCAGCTGGTCGTGGCACCGGTCCCGGGTGGGGGCACCGAGCTGCTGGTCGAGGTGCCGGGATGAGCGCCGTCCGCGTGCTCGTCGTCGACGACCAGGCGCTGTTCCGCGAGGCGTTGGCCACGCTGCTGGGCGCCCGGCCCGAGGTCGAGGTCGTCGGGGAGGCCGGGAACGGGCACCAGGCGCTGGAGCGGGCGGCCGCGCTGCAGCCCGACGTCGTCCTCATGGACCTGCACATGCCGGTGCTCGACGGGATCGCCGCGACCCGGCGGCTCACGGTCGAGCAGCCCGGTGTGCGGGTGCTGGCGCTGACGACCTTCGACGACGAGGAGGACGTCTTCGCCGCGCTGCGGGCCGGCGCGCTGGGCTACCTGCTCAAGGACGTCTCCTCCGACCGCCTGGTCGAGGCGGTGCTGTCGGCGGCGCGTGGGGAGTCGGTGCTGCAACCCTCGGTGGCGGCGAAGGTGGTGGCCCGCTTCGCGCAGCTGGACGACGCCCCACGGCCCCGGCCGCAACCGCTGGTCGTGCCGCTGTCCGACCGCGAGCTCGACGTGCTCCGGCTGCTGGCCGACGGCCGCAGCAACCGGGAGATCGCGGCGGCGCTGTTCCTGGCCGAGGGCACGGTCAAGAACCACGTGACCAACGTGCTGGGCAAGCTCGGCGCCCGGGACCGCACCCAGGCGGCGCTGCGCGCCCGGGCCCTCGACCTGCTCTGACTGTGAGGGGTCATGCCGGGACGTGACCGGCGACCGTGACCACCGGCACCTGGCAGGGCCGGCGCGACGCCCGACGCTGTGCGGCATGACGACGCAGACCCCTCCCCAGCACACGCACAGCCGCGGTCGGCGCACCTGGCACCTCGTCCGCCACTACCTCGAGATGGTCGTCGCGATGGTGGTCGGGATGGCGGTTCTCGGCCCGGTCGAGGCCCTCCTCTGGCCCGGCGTGGCCGACCGGGTCGACGTGCACGCCGTGGTCATGGCCACCAACATGGCCGTCGCGATGGCCGCCTGGATGCGGTTCCGCGGCCACTCGTGGCCCGCGATCGCGGAGATGTCCGCGGCGATGTACGTGCCGTTCGCCGTCCTGCTGGTGCCCTACTGGGTCGGCGCGATCTCCGGCGGGACCCTCTTCACCGCCGGGCACGTGCTGATGCTGCCCGCCATGGCGCTGGCGATGTGGTGGCGCCTCGACGAGTACGCCCACTGCTGACGGTGCTGTGCGTCCGTGGCGCGTTGCCCGCC